>NZ_SDPL01000170.1 GCF_004135055.1 Agromyces binzhouensis
CGCCTCGGTCCCGGCGATGAGCGCCTCGGCGGCGTCGGCGATCGCGAGGTTGCCCTCGGCGACCACGTCGCGCGCGGCGTCGTAGCGGGCGGCGGCGTCCGCGCGGGCGGGGACGAGGTCGATCATGCTCAGGAGGTCGGCGTACCGCTCCCATGCGGGCGCGAAGGCGACGGGGTCGCCGATCGCGGCGATTCCAGGGCTCCTCGGTCGTTCGGCGAGGATCGCGCGCGCCTCGGCGATGCGCTCCTCGAGGTTCGCGCGGTCCTCCTCGGCGACGAGTTCGCCGACCGCGATCCCGACGAGGGCGTCGCCCCGGTCGATCGCGCTCTCGGCCCGTTCCGTCGTCTCGCGGTAGTCGGCGGCGGCCTCGTCGTATGCGGCGTCGGCGGCGGCCCACGCGGGCCACATCTCCGCGTGGACGGCCGTCGCGATGACCTGGTGGCCGATCGCCCACGCGGCGATGACGGCGGCGATGGCGCAGGCAGCGGCGAATCCGCTCATGCGCCGAGGGGCGCGGGGCTCACGCGGTTCGGACGGGACCATGACGAACTCGACCGGGCCGTCGGGCATGGGCGGGCCGGCGGCGGGAGGGAGCCCGTCCCACGGGGGCGGACCCGGGGCCGGGCCGCCGGTGGGCTCCGGGGCGTCGGGGTCGTGCATGCGGTCCTCTCGCGCGCCGATGATCAGGCAGTCGCGAAGGCAAACCTACCCCGCAGTTCCGCGGTCCGCGATCACGATTCCATCGCGGTGCGGCTCAGTCGGCCCGGTCGTCCCCGACGCCGTCGACGGGCCGCTCGACCAGGCGCCGGGCCGTTCCCTCGTCGACGATCAGGTCCGTGATCAGGCCGGCCGCGAGCGCGCCGGTGAGGCCGGGGAGCTTCGCCTGTCCGGAGACCACGCAGATCCGGCGCGGCGCCCGGCGGAGCACGGCGAAGTCCGGTCCGGTCGCACGGGAGTTCAGCGGGATCCCGTCCGTCGAGCCGTCGGCCCGGTAGAACACGGTGGCGACGTCGCCGACCACGCCGTCGCGTGAGAGCGCCTCGAAGTCGGCGCGCTCCAGGTAGCCGCCCTGGTAGACGTGGCTCGGCACCTCGGCGAACGGCGAGCCGATGCCGAAGATGGCGACGTCCATCGACGCCTGCAGGTCGAGCAGGCGGCGGGTGCTCCGCTCGCGCCAGAACGCCTGCTTGGTCGCGGGGTCGTCGAAGAACGCCGGCACGGGGAACTGCTGCACGCGCGCGCCGAACGCGTCGCCGAACCGACGCAGCAGCTCCGAGGCGTACAGGATGCCCGTCGTGCGGAGGTTGCCCGCGCCGTTCAGCTGCACGATCTCGGAGTTGTGCGTCGCCTTGGGGGCGAGGTGGCGGCTCATGGCGCTCATGGTGGAGCCCCACGCCACGCCGATGGTCTGGTTCGAGTCGATGAACCGGCTGAGAATCCGTGCAGCCGAGAGCGCGACGCGCTCCAGCCGATCGACGTCGCTCGCGTGGTCGGGCACCGGGACGACGTGCGCCGAGACCTCGTGGCGCTCCAGGATCTCCTGCTCGAGACGGCTCGGCAGGTCGAGGGGGGAGTGGATCGAGATCTCGACGAGCCCGGTCGCACGGGCGTGGCTCAGCAGGCGCGACACCGAGGATCGCGAGGTGTGCAGTTCCTTCGCGATGGCGTCCATGGTGAGGTCCTGCAGGTAGTAGAGGTGCGCGGCCCGAAGCGCGTCCCGCGTCTTCCCGGTGGGCAGCTCGCCTCCCGCGGCCGGGCCCGCGGCGTCCGTCACGACCATGGAACTCTCCCTGCACGTTTGTTCATTCGGCTTGCAAGCATGTTCAACGATGCCCACGATGTATTCATCCACAGCCGGGCACTCCACGCAACCCGGCGTGACCAGCTCGAAAGGACAGCGATGTCGCCCACCACGTCGCCGACGACGAACCGCCCCACGCCCGCCTCCGGCGCCCGCGCCGAGATCGCCGCGCTGCGCGCCCGACCCGCCGCCGAGGTCGTGATCATCGGCGGCGGCATCAACGGCATCGCCACGTTCCGCGACCTCGCGCTGCAGGGCGTCGACGTCGTGCTCGTCGAGCGCGACGACTTCGTCTCGGGTGCCTCCGCCGCCTCGAGCCACATGATCCACGGCGGCATCCGCTACCTCGAGAACGGCGAGTTCCGCCTCGTGCAGGAGTCGGTGCAGGAGCGCAACGGCCTCATCCGGATCGCACCCCACTACGTCAAGCCGCTGCAGACGACCGTGCCGATCTTCTCGACGTTCTCCGGCATCCTCTCCGCCCCGCTCCGCTTCCTGACGCACCGGCAGGGCAAGCCCACGGAGCGCGGCGCGGCGCTCATCAAGGCCGGCCTCACGATCTACGACGCGTTCTCGCGTGACGGCGGCTCGGTGCCGCGGCACCGGTTCCTCGGCGCGAAGCGGTCGCTCGCCGAACTCCCCGCACTCAACCCCGGCCTGAAGTACACGGCGACCTACTACGACGCGAGCATGCACGACCCCGAGCGACTGGCGCTCGACGTGCTGCACGACGGACTCGCCGCCGGGGCGCACGCGCGCGCCGCGAACTACCTCGAGGCCGTGGGCCTCGGCGCCGACGGCGTCCGCGTCCGCGACGGCGTGACGGGAGCGGAGTTCGACCTCGCCGCCGACGTCGTCGTCAACACGTCGGGACCGTGGACCGACATCACGAACGCGCAGCTCGGTCGCGACACCCGCTTCATGGGCGGCACCAAGGGGTCCCACATCGTGCTCGACAACGACGAGCTCCTCGCCGCCACCGGCGGGCGCGAGATCTTCTTCGAGCACGAGGACGGCCGCATCGTGCTGATCTACCCGCTCAAGGGCCGCGTGATGGTCGGCACGACCGACCTCGAGCACGACATGCGCACGCCCGCGGTCTGCACGGAGGAGGAGGTCGACTACTTCTTCGACCTCGTCGCGCACGTTTTCCCAGGCATCCGGGTCGACCGCTCGCAGATCGTCTTCCGCTTCTCCGGCGTGCGGCCGCTGCCCCGACACGACGACACCCAGCCCGGCTTCGTCAGCCGCGACTACCGCATCGAGCGGGCGGAGGTCGCCGAACGCCCCGGCACGACGCTGCTCAGCCTCGTCGGCGGCAAGTGGACCACGTTCCGTGCGCTCGCGGAGCACCTCGCCGATGACGTCCTCGGCCTCGTGGGCCGCGACCGCGTCCGGTCCACCAAGGGCCTGCCGATCGGCGGCGGCGCCGGCTACCCGACGACGGATGCCGCGCGGCTGGTGTGGGTCGTCGGCCACGGCGACGGCGTGGGCCGAGAGCGGGCCGAGCAGCTGCTCGAGCGCTACGGCACGCGCGCCGCGCAGATCATCGAGGCGATCGAGGGCGCCGCCGAGACGCCCCTCGCAGACGCGCCCGACTATTCGCGCGAGGAGGTCGCCTGGCTCGCCGCGAACGAGCGCGTCGTCCACCTCGCTGACGTCCTGCTCCGCCGCACGAGCCTCGCGTTCACGGGTGCCGTGACCGCACCCCTGCTCGACGAGCTCGTCGCCGTCGTGGGCGACGTCCTCGGCTGGGACGCCCAGACCCGATCCGTCGAGGTCCGACTCGCGCGCGCGGTGCTCGCCGAGCGTCACGGCGTGGTCCTCGAGGAGCTCGCCGCGCAGTGAAATCTGCACGGATGTGCATGTGGAACCGCCGCTGACCGGCCGATTCCGCGGGTACGTTTCATCCGGGCCGCCCCGGCGCGGCCCTCAGCGGCAGCCCGCCCCCGGGCCGCCCGGTCCTACCCAGAAAGGTCAACGTGGACAATCTCGGAGTGCTGTTCCTCTCGGAACTCGTCGGTACCGCCATGCTCGTGCTGCTCGGCTGCGGCGTCGTCGCGAACGTCGCCCTCGCCAAGACGAAGGGCTTCAACGGCGGGTTCCTCATGGTGAACATCGGCTGGGGCCTCGCGGTCTTCGCCGGCGTCATCGTCGCCTACGCCTCGGGCGCGCACATCAACCCCGCCGTCACCCTCGGCCTGGTCGCGAACGGTGCGACCGAGTTCGGGAACCCGGCATTCGGCACGACGGTGCCCGTCACTGTCGTCAGCGTGCTCACGTTCATCGGCGCGCAGCTGATCGGCGCGTTCCTCGGTGCCGTCATCGTCTGGCTCGGGTACAAGCAGCACTTCGACGGTGAGCCGGAGAGTGCGACCAAGCTGGCCGTGTTCTCGACGGGTCCGGCGATCCGGTCGTACGGCTGGAACCTGGTGACCGAGATCATCGGTACGTTCGTGCTCGTGTTCGTCGTCATCGGCTTCGGCCGCAACGGCGACGCCTCCGGCCTGGCCGCGCTCGGCGCGCTGCCCGTGGCCCTGCTGGTCATCGGCATCGGCGCCTCCCTCGGTGGCCCGACCGGCTACGCGATCAACCCGGCCCGCGACCTCGGGCCGCGCATCGCGCACGCCATCCTGCCGATCGCCGGCAAGGGCAGCAGCGACTGGTCGTACTCCTGGGTGCCGGTCGTCGGCCCCATCATCGGCGGCGTACTCGCCGGATGGGCCGCGCTCGTCGCCCTCCCGGTGCTCGGCTGATCCGACCCACCCCACCACCTCCACCCATCCATCACTGACAGCAATGGAGTTCTCAGATGGCTGACTACGTCCTCGCGATCGACCAGGGCACGACCTCGTCGCGCGCGATCATCTTCGACAAGCACGGATCGATCGTCTCGACCGGGCAGCTCGAGCACGAGCAGATCTTCCCCAAGGCGGGCTGGGTCGAGCACGACCCGAAGGAGATCTGGACCAACACCCGCGAGGTGATCGGCCAGGCGCTCGGCAAGGCCGACCTGACCCGCCACGACATCGCCGCGGTGGGCATCACGAACCAGCGCGAGACCGCGGTGGTCTGGGACAAGAACACCGGCGAGCCGGTCTACAACGCGATCGTCTGGCAGGACACCCGCACGCAGCCCATCGTCGACCGCCTCGCGGCCGACGGCGGCGTCGAGCGCTTCAAGGCCAAGGTCGGCCTCCCGCTCGCCACCTACTTCTCGGGCACCAAGATCGTCTGGATCCTCGAGAACGTGCCCGGCGCGCGCGAGAAGGCGGAGGCCGGCGACCTGCTCTTCGGCACGACCGACAGCTGGGTGCTGTGGAACCTGACCGGCGGCGTCGACGGCGGCGTGCACGCGACGGATGTCACCAACGCGAGCCGCACCCTGTTCATGGACCTCGAGACCCTGGAATGGGACGACGAGATCCTCGGCATCTTCGGCGTCCCGCGCTCGATGCTCCCGGCGATCAAGTCCTCCTCGGAGGTCTACGGCACCGTCGAGTCCTCGAGCCTGCTCCGCGAGACGCCCATCGCGGGCATCCTCGGCGACCAGCAGGCGGCGACCTTCGGCCAGGCGGCGTTCGATGCCGGCGAGGCGAAGAACACCTACGGCACGGGCAACTTCCTGATCTTCAACACGGGCGAGGAGATCGTCCACTCGAAGAACGGGCTGCTCACGACCGTCGGATACAAGCTGGGCGACCAGCCCGTGCACTACGCCCTCGAAGGATCCATCGCGGTCACCGGTTCGCTCGTGCAGTGGCTGCGCGACAACCTCGGGCTCATCTCCTCGGCACCCGAGGTCGAGGAGCTCGCGAAGACCGTCGAGGACAACGGCGGCGCGTACTTCGTCCCGGCGTTCTCGGGGCTCTTCGCCCCGTACTGGCGTCCGGACGCGCGCGGTGCGCTCGTGGGCCTGACCCGCTACGTGAACAAGGGGCACATCGCGCGGGCGGCACTCGAGGCGATCGCGTTCCAGACGCGCGACGTCGTGGAAGCCGTGAACGCCGATGCGGGGATCGACCTCACGGAGCTGCGCGTCGACGGGGGCGCGACGGCCAACGACACGCTGCTGCAGTTCCAGGCCGACATCCTCGGCGTGCCCGTGGTGCGTCCGGTCGTCGCCGAGACGACCGCGCTCGGCGCCGCCTATGCGGCGGGCCTCGCGGTCGGCTTCTGGGCCGACCTCGACGACCTCGCCAAGAACTGGCAGGAGGACCGTCGCTGGGAGCCCTCGATGGACGAGGCCGAGCAGGGGCGCCTCGTGCGCAACTGGAAGAAGGCCGTCACGAAGACCCTCGACTGGGTCGACGACGACGTCCGCTGACGCGAGCGCTCGCTCGCTCGCCGAGGGTGAGCGGATGACACGGGCCGGGGTGCACGGGAAGGCACCCCGGCCCGTTGCCGTCCCGATGCGGGGGCGCGGCTCAGGCGAACCGGCCGGCGAGCAGCGGTGCGAGCTCGGCGAGGGTGCGGATCTCCACGACGCCCGCGGCTTCGGCATCCGCCGCCTCGGGCTCGGCCGGTCGCCCACCCGAGCGGTTGAGCCATACCCCGACCAGCCCGGCCTCGGCCGCG
>NZ_SDPL01000171.1 GCF_004135055.1 Agromyces binzhouensis
GTCGACGCGCCCAGCGAGGTGCTGGACGCGCCCCTCGCGCGCCCGCCAGGCGAGTCCGACCACGAGCGCGACCGCGGGCAGCGCGAGGCCGACGACGAGGGCGGGCGCGAGGTCCATCCCCGCAGGCTACGTTCGTCGCACCGATGCGGTCACGCCGTGTGACGCCGGGTGACGCCCGAACGGGCCGCGCGACATCCGCCCGCCTGTCATGACTGCGGCGTCGGCCGGGCGGCGTAGCCTTGACGCCGTGGCCAGCGCGATCCCGACCCCGTACGAAGAACTCCTCCGCGACGTGCTCGAGCACGGCACGCCGAAGTCCGACCGGACCGGCACCGGGACACGCAGCGTGTTCGGCCGGCAGATCCGGTTCGACCTGTCCCGGGGGTTCCCGCTCGTCACGACCAAGCGCGTGCACTTCAAGTCGATCGCCTACGAGTTGCTCTGGTTCCTGCGCGGCGAGTCGAACGTGCGGTGGCTGCAGGAGCACGGCGTCAGCATCTGGGACGAGTGGGCGGATGCCTCGGGCGAGCTCGGCCCCGTCTACGGGGTGCAGTGGCGCAGCTGGCCGACGCCCTCGGGCGACCAGGTCGACCAGGTCGCGCAGGTCATCGAGCAGATCCGCACGAACCCCGATTCGCGTCGCCACATCGTCTCGGCGTGGAACCCGGCCGACATCCCCGACATGGCGCTCGCGCCGTGCCACGCGCTGTTCCAGTTCCACGTCGCCGACGGGCGCCTCTCGTGCCAGCTCTACCAGCGCAGCGCCGACCTCTTCCTCGGCGTGCCGTTCAACATCGCCTCGTACGCGCTGCTGACGCACATGATCGCCCAGCAGACCGGCCTGGAGGTCGGCGACTTCGTGTGGACGGGCGGCGACTGCCACATCTACGACAACCACGTCGAGCAGGTGCGACTCCAGCTCGAGCGCGAGCCGTTCCCGTACCCGACGCTGCACATCGCGCGCCGCCCCGACTCGATCGACGACTACCGGTTCGAGGACTTCGAGGTCGTCGGCTACGAGCACCACCCCGCGATCCGCGCGGCCGTCGCCGTATGAGCGACGGGTTCGACGACGACGTCGCGCCGCGGATCGGGCTGATCTGGGCGGAGGCGCGCGGGGGAGTCATCGGGGCCGGCGGCGGCATGCCCTGGCACGTCCCCGAAGACCTGGCGCACTTCAAGCGGACCACGCACGGCGCCCCGGTCGTCATGGGCCGCCGCACCTGGGACTCGCTGCCCGGGCGGTTCCGACCGCTGCCGGGTCGGGCGAACATCGTGGTGACCCGGCAGGCCGACTGGCACGCCGACGGGGCGGTCCGCGCGGCGTCGGTCGACGAGGCGCTCGCGCTCGCGGCATCCGACGCCGACGATCGCATCTGGGTGATCGGCGGCGCAGAGCTCTTCGCGCGCACGATCGACCTCGCCGACCGGCTCGTGGTGACCGAGCTCGACCTCGAGGTCGACGGCGACACGTTCGCGCCCGACCGGTCGGGCTGGCGCATCGTCGTCGCCGATCCGGCCCACGGATGGCACGACTCGCGCTCCGGCATCCGCCACCGCTTCCTCACCCTCGCGCGCTGACCCTCCCCGGCCGCGCGGCCGCAGCTGCTCGTCGTGGAGGAGTTCTCGGGCGACGCGCCGCGCCGGATCGGCGTGTCGGCCCGGATCTCCGTCATCTCGCACGACCGGCTCCTCCTCCACAGCGGCGGAGTCCGCGACCGTGCGTCACGTCGGTCGCCGTCCGAGCCTCGCGTCCACGAGCGAGGAGCAGGCTCGGCGCGTGATCGATCCCCACCTGCTGCACCGTGCGTGCGCCGACCTCGGTGAGGTCGCCCGCGTGCGCGACGTGCTCCGTCACGCCGACGCCACTCGCCGCGACCTCGAGCGTGCCGTGCGTGCCGGCGCGCTCGTGAGGCTCAGGCCCGGCTGGGTGGCCGCCCCCGAGGCCGGTGCGTCGATCGCGACCGCGGTGCGACACGGTGGCGCGCTCGGCTGCGTGTCGCGCCTGCAGCTCGAGGGGCTGTGGCTGCTCGGCGATCACGCCCGGGTCCACGTCGCCTTGCGCCCGAACGGTCGCGGCCGCTCGCACTCCGCGTGCACCTGCGTCGCGCACTGGAACGACGTTCCGCACGCGTCGGGCCGGGTGCCGGTCATCGCCGCCCTGGTCCAGGTGCTCGGATGCCTCGGGACGGAGGAGTTCTTCGTCGCCCTCGAGTCCGCGATGCGCACGCGGCTCATCACGCGGGCCGGGCTCGCATCGGTCCGGGCGCGGCTCCCGCTCGACCGGCGTTGGCGGGCGGACTTCGCGCGGTGGAACGCCGACAGCGGGCTCGAGTCGCTCCTGCGTCTGAGGCTCAGGGGCCTCGGCATCGACCTGGCGTCGCAGGTCCCCGTTCCGGGCGTCGGCACGGTCGACTTCGTGCTCGGCGACCGGCTCATCCTGGAGGTGGACGGGAAGCGGAACCACGACGGAGCCTCGATGCGCCACAAGGACCTGGTGCGTGATGCCGTCGCGGCCGCGCATGGATTCGACACGCTCCGGTTCGACTACGCGATGGTGGTGCACGAGTGGGAGCTCGTTGAGGCGGCCATCCTCTCGAAGCTGGATCGCAGCCTGCATCTCACCCGCCGCCGACCCCCGGGCACCCCGGTCGCGCTGCAGGGTGAAGGAGATCCGCAGTGACGCGCCGTTCGCGTCCGGCGCGTCGCCGGGATCCTCCTTCGGAATGCACATGCGCGGACGAGGCGCTGGAGCGGCGGCGACGGAGCACGCGCGACACGGGGCACCCCGGCGAGGCGCGAGCCGATAGCCTGTAGGGCGTGAGTGCAGTCAATCCCTTCGGTCAGGTGCTCGTCGCGCTCGTCACGCCGATGACGGCGGACGGCGAGGTCGATTGGCCGGCGGTGGAGAAGCACATCGACGACGTCATCTCCGCGGGCGCCGACGGCATCGTCGTGACCGGCACCACGGGTGAGACCTCGACCCTCACCGACCCGGAGAAGATCCGCCTCGTCGAGGTCGGCAAGGACGTCGCTGCCGGCCGCGCGAAGATCATCACGGGCGGCGGGTCGAACGAGACCGCCCACGCGATCGAGCTCTACAAGCACAGCGAGCAGGCGGGCGCCGACGGCATCATGATCGTCACGCCCTACTACAACAAGCCCACGCAGGCGGGCATCCTCACGCACTTCCGCCTGGTCGCCGACGCCACCGACCTGCCCGTGATCCTCTACGACATCCCCGGCCGCACGGGCGTGCCGATCAAGTACGAGACGATCCTGCGGCTCGCCAAGCACCCGAACATCCTCGCGATCAAGGACGCCAAGGGCGACTTCAGCGAGGTCAGCCGGGTGCTGAACCAGACCGACCTCATGTACTTCTCGGGCGACGACGCCAACGTGCTCCCGCACCTTTCGATCGGCGCGACGGGCCTCATCGGCGTCACGGCGAACATCGCCCCGGCTCCGTACCGCGCCATCGTCGACGCCGTGAACCGCGGCGACCTGAAGGCAGCGACCGCCGAGCACCGGCGGCTCGAGCCGCTCGTGCGGGCCGTCATGACGCACGTGCCCGGCACGGTCGCCGCGAAGTACATCCTCCACGGCCTCGGCCGCATCGGCAGCCCGCGCGTGCGCCTGCCGCTCGTCGGCCCCGAGGAGTGGGAGGCCGCGCTCATCGAGGACGAGATCGACCTCGTGCAGGGCATCCCCGGCGTCGACTTCCGCAACTTCCGCCCCGACCGCAACGCCGCCGCCGGCGGCGCGCTGCCCAAGGTGGCCGGCACGACGCGCTGACGGGCCGCGGATGCCGCGTCGAGCCGTTGCGCGCACGAGCCACGAGGCATCCGACCGGGACGATCCCGAACGAGACATCCGCGACCGAGGGGGTCGCACCGAACTGAACACCGGAACGTGAGGAGGGCACATGCCCGACGAGATCATCGACCCCGAGCCGCTCGAACCGGGCACGCTGCGGGTCATCCCCATCGGCGGCCTCGGCGAGGTCGGCCGCAACATGACGTGCTTCGAGATCGACGGCAAGCTGCTGATCGTCGACTGCGGCGTGCTGTTCCCCGAGGAGCACCAGCCCGGCGTCGACCTGATCCTGCCCGACTTCGGCTTCCTCCGGGAGCGCCTCGACGACGTCGTCGCCGTCGTGCTCACGCACGGCCACGAGGACCACATCGGCGCCGTGCCCTACCTCCTGAAGCTGCGCGCCGACATCCCGCTCGTGGGCTCGCAGCTCACGCTCGCACTCGTCGAGGCGAAGCTCAAGGAGCACCGCATCGCGCCCTACAGCCTCACCGTGAAGGAGGGGCAGACCGAGCGGCTCGGCCCGTTCGACCTCGAGTTCGTAGCGGTGAACCACTCGATCCCCGACGCGCTCGCGGTCGCCATCCGGACGGACGCGGGCACGGTGCTCGCCACGGGCGACTTCAAGATGGACCAGCTCCCGCTCGACGGCCGCCTGACCGACCTGCGCGAGTTCGCGCGGCTCGGCAAGGAGGGCGTCGACCTCTTCATGGTCGACTCGACCAACGCCGACGTGCCGGGCTTCACGCCGCTCGAGCGCTCGATCGGGCCCGTGCTCGACGAGGTCATCGCGCGGTCGCCGCGCCGGGTCATCGTCGCGAGCTTCTCGAGCCACGTGCACCGCGTCCAGCAGGTCCTGCACGCGGCGCACCAGAACGGGCGCCGTGTGGCGCTCCTCGGCCGCAGCATGGTGCGCAACATGACCATCGCGGCCGACCTCGGCTACCTCGACGTCCCCGAGGGCGTGCTCGTCGACTTCAAGAAGGCCGGCGACATCCCCGACGACGAGATCGTCTACATGTCGACCGGGTCGCAGGGCGAGCCCATGGCGGTGCTGAGCCGCATGGCGAACCGCGACCACCAGATCGAGATCGGCGAGGGCGACACCGTGATCCTCGCGTCGAGCCTGATCCCGGGCAACGAGAACGCGGTGTACCGCGTGATCGACGGCCTCACGAAGCTCGGTGCGAACGTCGTGCACAAGGGCAACGCGAAGGTCCACGTCTCGGGCCACGCCGCCGCGGGCGAGCTGCTCTACTGCTACAACATCCTGCAGCCGCGCAACGTGGTGCCGATCCACGGCGAGTACCGCCACCTGGTCGCCAATGCCCGCCTCGCGCGCGACACGGGCATCCCGGCCGAGCGGACGTTCATCGCCGAGAACGGCACCGTGCTCGACCTGCGCGACGGCGAGGTGCGCGTCGCCGGCCAGCTCGACCTCGGCTTCGTGTACGTCGACGGCTCGACGGTGGGCGAGATCACCGACGCCGACCTGAAGGACCGCCGGATCCTCGGCGAGGAGGGGTTCATCTCGGTGATCGTCGTCGTGGATGCCTCCACGGGCCGCGTCATCGTCGGCCCCGAGATCCACGCGCGCGGCTTCGCCGAGGACGACGCGGTGTTCGAGGACGTCAAGCCGAAGATCGTGGCGGCCCTCGCGGACGCCGCGCAGCACGGCGTGCGCGACCCGCACGCGCTGCAGCAGACGGTGCGCCGCACGGTGGGCAGCTGGGTGAACCGGCGCCTGCGCCGTCGCCCGATGCTGGTGCCGCTCGTGATCGAGGCGTAGGTCCGAACGGATGCCGCGGCATCCGTATCGCGAAACACCCGCGTAACAGCGCCCGCGTACGCTCCGTGCATGGTGGGCTTCTCCATCCGGCCGGCGGGTCCCGCGGACGGCGGCTTCCTCGCCGACATGCTCGTCGAGGCGGCGAACTGGCGCGCCGGGGCGACGCGACCGCGGCACGTCGTGCTGGGTGATGCGAGCCACGCGGCCTACGTCGCCGGGTGGCAGAGACCCGCCGATCGCGGCGTCGTCGCGGTCGATCCCGAGGGGCGGCCGGTCGGAGCGGCGTGGTACCGGCTCTTCGGTGCGGACCGTCCGTCGCAGGGCTTCGTGGCGACCGGCGTGCCCGAGCTCATCATCGGCGTGCGCCCGCTCTGGCGCGCCCAGGGCGTCGGCCGGGGACTGCTCCGTGCGCTCACCGAGGATGCCCGATCGGGCGGCTACGCCAGGCTCGCGCTGTCGGTCGAGCACGGCAACTTCGCGCACGAGCTCTACCGCTCGGAGGGATTCGCCGTGATCGCCTCGGCGAACGGCCGGGACACCATGGTCCGTCGGCTGCGCTGACGCCGGGCGCGCATGCGTCGCGGCGTCGACTGCCCGACACTCGACCGGCCTGCGCGCCTGCGTCGTCGGCGGGCCGTAACGTGGAACGCATGGCTACGAGCACCAGGTCGAACGGTCGCGCCTCCGGCGCGTCCGGGCGCGGCTCGTCGACGCGGACCGCGCCCACGAAGAAGCTGCCGGCGCAGCGCACGTCGACGCGCGCGGCGCG
>NZ_SDPL01000172.1 GCF_004135055.1 Agromyces binzhouensis
TCGGACGTCGGGGCGGTGGTGGCCGCCGCCGATCCCTCGGCCGTCTGGGGCGCGGCCGCGGCCCCGCCCTTCGCCGGGCCCGTCGCCTTCTGGTCGTCGACGAGCACCGCGGCCGTGCGCGCCGGGATCGTCAGCGTCCCGGTCTTCGCCTTCCACTTCGTCTCCTTGACGGTCTCGTCGATGCCGTTCTGCAGCGGCTTCGCGAGCTTGAAGTCGCGGCCCGAGAGCCCGTCGACCTGCTCGGTGATCGCCTCGCCCGAGGCGTTGAACACGACCAGGGCACCCTCCAGCTCGGGGTCGACGTCGTCACCGACGAGGTCGTCGATGAGCATCACGATGAGGCCGTCCGTGGCATCCGCCCCGCTGTTCGGGAACGAGACCTTCTGCTCGATGAGCTCGGCCGAGCCCAGCTTCAGCAGGTCGACGCTCGATCGCACGCGCAGCAGGTCGAGCGCGGCCGCCTCGGCGGAGGCGATGTCCTCCGCGGTCGGCTTCAGCGCCTCGTCGCCCAGCAGTTCGGCCATGACCGGCCAATGGTCCTCGTTGTCGGCCTTCATCGGCAGGCCCGACCCGAAGGTCGACTCCTGGCCGGTCCAGTCGATCCGGTTGAACCAGTCGCCCGAGTTGTAGCTGTTGCGGTCGAGCGACTTCGAGCGCAGCAGTTCGGTGCCGGCGTGCCAGAACGAGGGGCTCTGCGAGAACGTCACGGTCGCGAGCGACAGCGTGTTCATGCGGATCCGGTCGGCCATCGACGTCTCCTGCGGGAGCTTGAGCACGCCGAGGTCGAACAGCGTCTCGTTGTCGTGCGCGTCGACGTAGTTGATGACCTCCTCCGGGTGGTCCGCGTAGCCGGCCGGCGAGCCGTTGTAGTCGACCTCGGCGCCCGACTTCACGACCCCGTCGGAGCCGGTGAACTCGAAGTCGCGCAGGTTGCCCGCGAGGCCGACCTTCACCAGGTCGGTCTGCTGGCCGAGGTCCCGGATGCCGTCGCGCACGGGACGGCCGTTCGGCTCGCCCGCGAGCCCGGTGCCGAAGCCCTGCTCGTACTTCGAGTCGCCCGAGACCGGGCTGCCGCCGTGCACGCCGTCGCGCAGGCGGTCGTTGAACGTCGCGATCCCGGTGCCGCCGAGCTGGCCCTGGGAGGCCTGCTCGAACCGGGCGTTGTTCCCGACCTCGCCGAAGTTCCAGCCTTCGCCGTAGAGGAACACCTTCGAGCCGTCGACGCCGTCCTCGGCGAGCGTGAGCTCGTCGAGCGCCTCGCGGATGGCGAGCATGTTCGCCTTCGAGTGGTGGCCCATCAGGTCGAACCGGAACCCGTCGACCTTGTACTCCCTCGCCCAGAGCACGGTCGAGTCGACCATGAGCTTCTCGGCGACGGCGTGCTCGGTCGCGACGTTCTGGCAGCACGTCGAGGTCTCGACGCCGCCGGTCGCGTTCAGGCGGTGGTAGTAGCCGGGCACGACCCTGTCGAGCACCGACTTCTCCCCCTGGCCCGACTGGGCGGTGTGGTTGTACACCTCGTCGAGCACGACCTGCAGGCCGGTGGCGTGCAGGGCGCCGACCATCTCGCGGAACTCCGCGACGCGAGCGCCGCCCTCGGGGTCGACCGCGTAGGAGCCCTCGGGCGCCTGGAAGTGGTACGGGTCGTAGCCCCAGTTGAACCCGTCGAGGTCGCGGATCGCCTCGATGCAGGCCTGCTGCTCCTCCGACGCCGGGCCGAAGGTCTCGAGGTCGCAGTCGGGGGTCGCCTGCTGGTCGCGGCGCTCCTCGATGGTCGCGATGTCGAAGGTCGGCAGCAGGTGCACCGTGTTGATGCCCGCGGCCGCGAGCTCGCGGAGCTGCGCGGTGCCCGCGCTGTTGCGGGTGAACGCACGGTAGGTGCCGCGCTCGTCCTCGGGCACGGTCTCATCCGTGATCGAGAAGTCGCGCACGTGCAGCTCGGTGATCGCGCGGTCGACCTGGCGCTCGACGAGCGGCGCAGGCGTCTCGGCCCACAGCTCGGGAGCGAGTGCCGGGTCGTCGAGGTCGACCACCACGGTGCGCGCCGAGTTCACGGTGAGCGCCGCCGAGTAGGGGTCGGTCACCGAGTTCTCCTCGACCTCGCCGGTCGTCGGCGCGTAGACCTCGATGAGCCAGCGGTACTCGTCACCTGCGTCGACGCCCTCGGCCACCGACCACGCACCGGATGCCGCGTCGAACGTCGCCGGAAGCACCTGCGGGTCGCCGGTCGAGCCGGTGTCCCAGACCTGGGCCGAGACCGTCTTCGCGGTCGGCGCCCAGACGGAGAGCGTCGGTGCGCCGTCGTCGAACGAGGCACCGAGCGCAGCGGATGCCACGGCGTCGGCGTACAGGTCGTCGAGCACGCCCGGCAGCTGCACGCCGGTCATCGCGGTGAGCGCGTCGCCGCTGCGCTGCGCGACCTGCAGCTCGCCGGTGACGAGCTCGGCGATCGCGTCGCGGTCGAGGCCGACCGGGCGGAGCGCCACGTAGCTCGCCAGGTGGGGGAAGGTCGCGGCGAGCTCATCGCCGATACCGCCCGACTGGAACTCGAGCTCGACCGACTGGTCGGCGCCGGTCACGGCGCTGCCGGCGGTGCCGAGCCCGCCGTCGGCCGCGAACTCGAGCGTGTACGCCAAGTCGGCCGCGTTCCCGCCGCCGAGCAGCGACGCGGGCCACGCGAGCGTCTCGGCGTCGAGCCAGTACGCGCGCTGCTGGCCGATGCCGGCGAGCGGCGGGTCGGCGACGACGACCTCGAGCACGTGCGTCTCGAGCGTGTAGCGGAACGTGACGAACTCGCCGTCGGTCGCGACGACGAACTGGATGTTGCCGCCGTTGCGGACCCCGTCGACGCCGTAGTTCTCATCCCACGAGAGGCCGTGGGCGACCTTCACCTCGTAGGAACCGGCGGGCAGGCCGTCGGTCGAGAACTCGTGGACGCCGTCCTTGTCGCCGTCCTGCGCGAAGGTGACCATGCAGTCGGGCTGCCAGTCGCCGGGGCAGCCGAGCTCGGACTGCAGGCTGCCGGGCAGCGTCACGATGGGGCCCTCGGCCGTCGACGAGAACACGTTCGTGCGCGGGTCCCAGTAGAACGTGACCGGGCCGCCCTCGGTCGTGTACGTGACGTTCGGGCCGTCCTGCACGCCGTTCGCGCCGTAGTTCAGCGCCCAGCTGCCGTTGATCGCGACCTTGTACTCGTAGGTGCCGGCGGGCACCTCGAACGTGCCGGCGTAGATGCCGTCGGCGCGCTTGGTGAGCTTCGCGGCCTCGCAGCCGGGCTGCCAGTCGCCCGGGCAGCCCATCTCCGAGTTGTGGCTGCCGGGCACGGTGACCAGGCCGATCTCGGGCTCGGGCTCCTCCTCCACGACGAGGTTCACGGCGTTGCCGACCGAGGCGTAGGTCGATGCGGCGGCGCGGTTGCCCGCGGCATCCGTTGACACGGCCCGGTACTCGATCAGCGTGCCGTTCGCGAGGCCCGCGGTGTCGTGGAAGACGCGCGGCGTGGTGTCCTCGGCGGTGCCGAGGGGCGTCCACTCGGCGGAGCCGGCGACGCGCCAGGCGAAGCTCGTCTCCTGCCAGGTGCTGTCGGCGACGTCGGCCGAGACCGGCGTCACACCGGTGACGCCGGCGCCCGCGACGGGCACGTCGACGGCGATCGCAGATGCGGCCTCGGGGGCGGTCACCTGCCGGTCGGCCCGCCACACCACGGCGCCGAGCGCCGGCACGGTGACGGATGCCACGCCGTCGGCGTTCGCAGTGAGCGCGGATGCGTCCCCGTAGAGCACCTCGAACGCGCCATCCGCCGTCAGCGTCGGCACGTCGACGGCCTTCGACTCGTTCGCGTTGTTGACGGCGACCAGGTACTCGACCTTCTCGTCGCGGTCGACGCGGCTGAACGCGTAGACGCCCGCGCCGTCGGTGACGAACCGCTCGACCTGCGCGCCCTGCTCGAGCGCCGGGTGCGCCTCGCGCAGCTCGGCGAGTGCGGCGATGTGCGTGTAGAGCGGCGCGCCCGTGTCGTAGCGGTCGACGCTGCCGGCGTTCTCGCCGGTGACGAGCGGCTGGTTCACGTACTCGTCGACCTGGCTCGCGAAGAGCGTCTGGCGTGCGTCCTTGTCGCCGCCGGTGCCCGCGAAGCCCTGCTCGTCGCCGTAGTACACGACCGGCTGGCCGCGCGTGAGGTACATGAGCTCGTGGGCCAGTTCGTCGCGCTGCACCGCGGTGTCACCCGAGTTGGCGAGGAAGTAGCCGATGCGGCCCATGTCGTGGTTGCCGAGGAAGGTCGGCAACGCGGTCGCCGACGAGTCGGGCGTCGTGTAGTAGTCGTCGCCGGCGAACAGCGACTGCAGGTTCTTCGCCGAGTTGCCCGCGGCGAACGACACGGCCTGCGACTGGAAGGTGAAGTCGAGCACCGAGTTCATGTCGCTGTTGCGCACGTACGGCGAGAGCTTGACCGGGTCGGCGTCGTAGACCTCGCCGAACATGAAGAAGTCGGGCTTGCCCTGCGCGTGCGCGTAGTCGAGCACCTCGGTCGACCAGGTCTCCCAGAACTCGAAGTTGACGTGCTTGGCGGTGTCGATGCGGAACCCGTCGATGCCGAGGTCGACCCAGTCCTGGTAGACCTGCACGAACCCGTTCACGACGGTCGGGTCCTCGGTCATGAGGTCGTCGAGGCCGACGAAGTCGCCGAAGGTGACCGACTCGCCCGACCAGGTCGAGTCGCCGCGGTTGTGGTAGACGGTCGGGTCGTTCAGCCACGCCGGCACCTTGACGTCGGCCTCCTCGGCCGTGATCGTCGGGGTGTACGGGAAGCTCGTCGCCGGGTCGAGGTCGGGGAAGTCGGGGCTGCCCGCGATCGCGCTCGGGTCGAACACCTCGCCCGCGGCGTCACGGTACGGGCTCGTGGCCTTGTCGATGTAGGAGTACTGGCCCTCCTCGTACGAGATCACGTCGGCCGTGTGGTTCGTGATGATGTCGAAGTAGACCTTGATGCCCTTGGCGTGCGCCTCGGCGATCAGCGCCTCGAGCTCGGCGTTGGTGCCGAGGTGCGGGTCGATCTGCGTGAAGTCGGTGATCCAATAGCCGTGGTACCCGGCGCTCGCGTTGTCGCCCTCGCCCTGCACGGGCTTGTTCTTGAAGCTCGGCGTGAACCAGATCGCGCTCGTGCCGAGGCCCTCGATGTAGTCGAGGTTGTCGCGGATGCCCTGGATGTCGCCGCCGTGGTAGAAGCCCTTGTCGGTGGGGTCGAACCCATGGTCGAGGCGGTCGCCCGCGATGCCGGCGGTGTCGTTCGACGGGTCGCCGTTGGCGAACCGGTCGGTCATCACGAAGTAGAAGTTCTCGGCGCTGCCCGGCTGGCGCACGGGCGGCAGGGCGAGCGCGGCATCCGTCGCCTCGTCGTAGGGGCCGCGCACGTCGAGCAGTTCGAGGCCGACGCGCTTCTGGGTGTCGTCGAAGACCACGCGCACGTCGGCGTCGCCCGCGACGGTCAGCGGGATGTTGTCGCCGCCGCCGTTCAGGCCCCAGCTGGCGTCCCACGAGTCGTTCGCGGCGACCTTGTACTCGTACGTACCCGCCGGCAGGGTGAAGTCGGCGGCGTAGACGCCGGCCGTGTCGGTCGGCAGCAGTTCGCTGTCCGCGCACGCGGGCTGCCAGTCCTCCGAACACCCCAGCTCGGTCTGCAGCGAGCCGACGAGGGCGAACGTATCGCCCTCCTCGGCCGCGGCCCCGATCGGTACGACGGCGAGAACGGATGCCGCGACGGCGCCCGTCACCCCCAAAGCCAGCAAGCTGCGAGCACGCGCCCGTTGCGTCATCCTTGACTCCCGATTCCGGCACGACGACGTGCCAACTGACATTGCCAGCGAACGTAGCAGCGCGCGGGAGGTTAATGCAAGCGTTTGCACTCGATGTGGACGACCTGCAGTCGGAGATCCGCAGAACCCCGGCACAGCGGGCCGATCGACCCCGTTCGGGTGACGTAACCGCTTGCACTCAGGTGGGTGATGGATGCGCGCCATCCGGTCGTCCGGGAGCCTGCCGACCGGCCTGTCGGCAGGCTCCCGCAGCTCATGCCGCCTGGCCGGCGGAAACCTGCTCGAGCGCCGGAGCGGCTCGTCGGCGCGGCTCGTCGGCGCGGCTCGTCGGCGCGCTTCGTCGATGATGCCTGGGGCCCGGCTGGTTGGTTAAATGCAGAAGAGCCACCCCGTTCGGGGTGGCTCTTCTGGAATGTGTGTCCGGCGGTGTCCTACTCTCCCACAGGGTCGCCCCTGCAGTACCATCGGCGCTGCGAGTCTTAGCTTCC
>NZ_SDPL01000173.1 GCF_004135055.1 Agromyces binzhouensis
GCCGTGCCCTCGGGCGCGGGCGCCGCCGAGCCGCGCCCCGAGCGCGAGCCGAGCTTCGAGGAGGCGCTCGCGGCATCCGTCGTCCCGAAGCAGCTCATCGGCGAGCGAGCCGCGGCGCTCGTGCGGAGCGGCCAGAGCGTCATCCTCGACGTCGGCACCACGACGCTCCAGGTCGCCCGCGCCCTCCGCGCCCGAGACGACCTGGACGACCTGACGATCTTCACCAACGGCCTCTCGATCGCGCTCGAGCTCGAGCCCGAGATCCCGCGGTTCACGGTCGTCGTGACGGGCGGGACGCTCCGCCCCCGCCAGCACTCGCTCGTCCACCCGCTCGCAGGCTCCGTCCTCGACGAGGTCCACGTCGACCTCGCCGTGATCGGCTGCAACGGCGTCGACCCCAGGCTCGGCGTCACCAACGCCAACCTCCCCGAGGCATCCGTCAAGGCCCTCATGCTTCAGCGCGCCGCGCGCGCCGTCGTCGTGGCCGACGCGTCCAAGCTCGGCGAGGTCCACCTCGGGCGCATCGCCCCGGTCGACGCGTTCGACGCGCTGGTGACGGATGCCGCGGCCCCCGGCATCCTCATCGGCGAACTGCGCGACGCCGGACTCGACGTCCTCGTCGCCCGCGCCGCCGACCGGCCATAAGGTGGTGTGCATGAATCTCCCCACGGGCGATCAGTTCGAGCTCGAGACGACCACCTCCACGGGCGACGTCCGCGCGACCATCACCGCCGTCGCCGCAGGACTGCGCACCCTCACGATCAACGGGATCGACCTCGTCCCGCCCTACGGCGAGGACCAGACGCCGCCCTCGGGCTCGGGCATCGTCCTCGTCCCGTGGCCGAACCGCATCCGCGACGGCGTCTGGCGGCACGGCGAGCAGACCTACCAGCTCGCGATCACCGAGCCCGCGAGGCAGAACGCGATCCACGGACTGCTGCGGTACGCCGAGTACGTGCCCGTCGAGCAGGACCGCGACTCGGTGACGCTCGCGGCGACGATCTTCCCGCAGCTCGGCTACCCGTTCCTCGTGCGCACCGCCGTGCGGTACGAACTGGTCTCCGACGGGCTGAAGGTCACCCACTTCCTCGAGAACGTCGGCGGCGAGCCCGCCCCCGTCGCGGTCGGCACCCACCCGTTCCTCAAGATCGGCGGCGTGCCGACGGAGGACCTGGTGCTGCGGCTCGACGCGGCGAGCCACCTCGAGGTCGACGACCGCCTGCTGCCGACCGGCGAGGTGCCCGTCGACGGCACCGAGTGGGACTTCCGCGAGGGGCGCCGCGTCGGCGACGTCGACCTCGACGACGCGTTCGGCGAGGTCGCCTCGGTCGACGGGACCGTCGAGCACACCCTCTCGGCCCCCGACGGCCGGACGGTGTCGGTGTGGGCCGACGACGAGTTCGCGTACGTGCAGGTGTTCACGACCGAGAGCTACCCCGGCGAGAGCCGGGCGATCGCGGTCGAGCCGATGACGGCGCCCGCCGAGGCGTTCAACTCGGGCAAGGGCCTGCGCTGGCTCGATCCGGGCGAGCAGTGGGAGCTCAGCTGGGGCATCCGCTTCGCCGGCTTCACCGCCGAGTGAACCCCCGCCCCGAGCCGGGGCCCGGAGGCGTCAGAACGCGCAGCTGCCCGAGTCGACGCGGTCGCTGAGCGACGGCGCCTCGTCGGCGAGCGGCTCGAGCGTGCCGACCGGAACGGCGAAGCCCACGTTGTCGACGGTCTGCGACTTCGCGAACACCACGCCGCCGACCTCGCCGTCGCCCGTGAGCACCGGGCCGCCGGAGTTGCCGTGGTCGACCGCGGCCGCGAGCGTGACGACGTCTCGCGACGTCGTGTCGCCGTCGATCGAGATCGTGATCGGCCCGTTCGCCATGACCCGCGCCGGTCGCAGCTCCAACGGACCGCCGAACGGGTAGCCCACGACGGCCACGTCGGCGTCCGCGCCGGGCGAGTCGGCGATCGCGAGCGGTGCGACGTCGAGCCCGTCGACCGCGATCACCGCGAGGTCCGCATCGGGATCGAACGCCACGACGCGTCCCGCGACCGGGCCGCGGCCTGGCGCCTCGACGATCGGCTCGGTGACGCCTGCGACGACGTGCGCGTTCGTGACCACTCGGTCGGGCGCGACCACGAAGCCCGATCCGGTGAGGTTGCCGCCGCACTCGAACGCCAGCCCGGTGATCCTGACGACGGATGCCGCGGCGGCGTTCAGCTCGGGATCGTCGACGCCGCCCGACGGCAGCTCGGGCGCGACCGTCGGCCCGTCGAGGACCCCGGTGAGCCACGGGATCGCCTCGCCGAACGCCGCGGTGCGGAGTTCGGCCATGAGCGTGCGAGCCGGCTGCGGCGTGACCTGGTCGATGCTGCGGACGACCCAGGAGCCCGCGGCCGCCGGCGAGACGACGGGGACGCCCATCGAGCCGACGCCCGATGCGACGAGCGCGACGACGAACGCGGTCACCATCGTGTTCACGACGGCGCCGAGCACTCGGTCGATCGGTCCGAGCTTCACGGTCTCGGCGCCCCGGCCGAGCGCACGCCCGATCGCGCTGCCGAGCGAGACGCCAGTGACGAGGAGCACCACGGCGACCGCGATCGCGATCGGCGCCCGCCACTCGGGAGCCGCGACGAACGACACCACCCACGGCATCGCGATGTACGCGGCGATGCCGCCGCCGACCAGGCCGAGGAGTCCGCCGAGGGTGCGGAGCAGGCCGGCGCGCCATCCGTGCACGAGCGCGCCGATGAGGACGAGCACGAGCACGATGTCGAGGACGAGGCTCCAGGTCATGCGGGGTTCGCTCCGATCTGCCGAAGGACCAGCTTGCCGCATCCGCCTCGGAGCGCGCTGAGGGCGCCTCCGGTCCGGGCCGTGCCGGGCCGGGCCGGGGCGCCGCGCGCGCCGGGGACGGATGCCGACGGCCCCTCCAGCGTGCCGGAGGGGCCGTCGGTCGCGGGGCGGTGCCCGCCGTGCCCGCCTACTGGGGCATGAGCACCGAGTCGATCAGGTACACGGTCGCGTTGGCGGTCATGACGCCGCCGCAGATCACGTTCGCGTCGTTCACCATGAGCTCGTCGCCCGAGCCGGTCACCTCGACGGTGCCGCCCTGGACCGTGGCCTGCGTGCCGACCACCTCGTCGGGCGCGAGCTGCCCCGGCACCACGTGGTACGTGAGGATCGAGGTCAGGAGCTCGCTGTCGCCCTGCAGGGTCTCGATCGTGGCCGCGTCGATCTCGGCGAACGCGTCGTCGACGGGCGCGAAGACGGTGAACTCGTCGCCGTTCAGCGTGTCGACGAGGTCGACGTCGGGGTTGATCCCGCCCGAGACGGCCGCGACGAGCGTCGTGAGCAGCGGGTTGTTCGAGGCCGCCACGGCGACGGGGTCCATCGCCATGCCCTCGACGGAGCCGGCGCCGTCCGGCACCTGCTCGGCGTACCCGGCGCATCCGGGACCCACCAGGTTCGCCGCCGGGTCGGCCATCGTCTCCTCGGTCTCCATGGGCTCCTCGCTCATCGAGGTCTCGTCGTCGGTCGCGGGCTCGTCGGTCGTGCCGGCGCTGCAGCCGGCGAGGCCGAGCGCGGCGACGGCCACGATCGAGAACGCCGCCAGTGCGGTGCGGTGCGTGCTGCGCGTGGATCGCATCGGTCTCCTCCTTGGATGGTGCGGCCCGCTGTCGGGGCCGTCGTGTGGGGTTCGGGGCGGCGTGCGCGATGGTTTGGTCGGGCCCGGCCCGGGCGTGTCGGCGGCGCCGGATGCCGCGGCGAGCGGGCGTGCGGTCAGGTTCCGTTCATCCGGCATCCCATAGCCTCGTCAGCATGACGACGACCCTCCTCGCCGCCGCCGAACCCGAGCTCACCGGCCTCGCCGCGTGGGCCGTCGACCTCATGGAGACCCTGGGCGCCCCGGGCGCAGGCCTCGCGATCGCGCTCGAGAACCTGTTCCCCCCGCTGCCGAGCGAGGTCATCCTGCCGCTCGCGGGGTTCACGGCCAGCCAGGGCTCGTTCTCGCTCGTCGAGGTGCTGTTCTGGACCACCCTCGGCTCGGTCGTCGGGGCCCTCGCGCTGTACGCGGTCGGCGCGCTGCTCGGGCGCGAGCGGACGAGGGCGATCATCAAGGCCGTGCCGCTCGTCGACGTCGCCGACGTCGACCGCACCGAGGCCTGGTTCGTCAGGCACGGCAGGAAGGCGGTGTTCCTCGGGCGGATGATCCCGCTCTTCCGCAGCCTGATCTCGGTGCCGGCGGGCGTCACGCGCATGAACCTCGTGCTGTTCCTCGTGCTCACCACGACCGGCAGCGTCATCTGGAACACGGTCTTCGTCCTCGCGGGCTACGTGCTCGGTGAGAACTGGGCGGTCGTCGAGCCCTGGGCCGACGGGTTCCAGGTGGTCGTGATCGTCGCCGTCGTGATCGCGGTCGGCGCATTCGTGGCGAAGCGGGTCGTCCGCAACCGCGAGCACCGGCGTCGCGTGGCGGCCGGACAGGAGACCCGCGGCGGTATCTGAGCCGCGGCGTCCCGTTCCCGCGGCACGCGGCCCGTGTCGCCCGTGCGCCGGCGGGTCCTCCCGGACTACCCTGATCGCGTGGGCAGCCCCCGAGGTCGTCGCGGAGCCGGAACGTGATCCCGGCGACACGGTACGCCGGTCGGAACGGCGTCGACCTCGCCTACAAGGTGTTCGGCGAGGGCGACCGCGACATCGTGCTCGCGTTCGCGTTCATCTCCAACGTCGACGTGTTCTGCGAACTGCCGGAGCACCTCGAGTTCATCGAGCGGCTCCGGGGCCTCGGCGCCCGCGTCATCCTGTTCGACAAGCGAGGGACCGGGCTCTCGGATCGCGGCGGCCTCGACGCCTCGGTGGAGGACCACGCCGACGACCTCGTCGCGATCCTCGACGCCGCCGGGAGTGCGCGGGCGACCATCATCGGGTGGTTCGACGGCGGCGCGACCGCCCTCGTCGCCGCCGCCCGCCACCCCGACCGGGTGGAGGCCGTCATCGCCTACGAGGTGCTCGCGGTCGGCCGAGCCGATGCGGAGTTCCCCTGGGAGCTCGACGCCTCGTGGATCGCGAGCCTCATGGCAGGGCTCGAGCCGTCGGAGTGGGGCCGGGGGCACGTCGTGCGCCAGTTCTGGCAGTCGGAGGGCGCCGAACGCCTGGTGGCGTGGTGGGAGCGCTACGAGAGCATGTCGGCGACCCCGACGGCCGCGAGGAGGCTCGCCGAGGCCATCGTCCGGCTCGACGTCAGGCCGCACCTCGCCGAGGTGCGCGTGCCCGTGCTCGTGCTCCACGACGCTGCGCTGGAGGCGTTCGACGAGGCCCCGATGCGCTGGCTCGCCGATGCGCTCCCCGATGGACGGCTCCAGCTCGTCCACCGGTCCTCGGCCCTTCCGGCCATCCTCCCCGACAGCGCCCTCGTCGACGAGATGGAGGAGTTCCTGACGGGCAGCCGAAGCGGCGGACGGCGCGACGTGCTCACCACCGTGTTCACCGACATCGTCGGCTCCACGGCCGCGCTCGCGAGGACCGGCGACGAGAGCTGGCGCAGCATCCACGCGTCGCACGACGAGGCGCTCCGGCGCTCCATCGCCAGGTTCTCGGGGACCGAGGCCAACACGACCGGCGACGGGATCGTGGCGACCTTCCCGCTGCCCTCCTCCGCGCTGCACTTCGCCGCCCAGGCTCTCGACTCGGCCCGTGCGCTCGGGCTCGAGCTGCGCGTCGGCGTCCACTCCGGCGAGTTGATCCTGCGCGGCGACGACCTCGTCGGCCTGGCCGTCCACGCGGCGGCGCGCATCTGCGCGGCCGCGGACCCGGGACGCATCATGGTGAGCGACACGGTCCGCACGCTCCTGCTCGGACTCCCGTTCGCCTTCGAACCCGCCGGCGAGCACGAGTTGAAGGGCGTGCCCGACCGATGGCGGCTCTGGTACTGCGTGGACGGGCCCGCCGGCGCAGAGACGCGTCCGAGCTGATCGCCGGGAGGAGTCGCCGCGCCCGCGGTCCGGCCAATCCTCGCGGCGACCCGCGCCGAATCACCTGCGACCCTCCCCGCACCGCAGGAGCACCGCATGACCCTCGTCCAGGCGCCGCCTCCGGTCGCGCTGCGCGCCGCACCCGCGGCGGCGCG
>NZ_SDPL01000174.1 GCF_004135055.1 Agromyces binzhouensis
GTCGCATCCGCCACGTCGTCCGCGGACGCGTCGTCGGAGGCCGCCGGAGTCGGGGCGCCCTCGGGAGCGAGCGCATCCTCGCCCACGACCGCCGCGATCCGCTCGCGCGAGATCACGCCGGCCCGCACGATGCGGAGCACGCCCGTGCCGTCTGCGCCGAGGCCCGTCGCGTCGACGATCGTCGAGGAGGTGTCGCCGGGGCGCTCGCCGATCGGCTCGTAGGCGACGCCCGCGGCTCCGCCGTCGAGGTAGACGGACACGCGATCGCCGAGCATGTCGGCGGCCTCGCCCGCGGTCGTGGCGGACGGCATGCCCGACAGGTTCGCCGACGACACCGCGAGCGGGCCGGTCTCGGAGAGCAGCTCGAGCGCGATGCGGTGGTCGGGCATCCGCAGGGCCACGGTGCCGCGGGTCTCGCCGAGGTCCCAGTGCAGCGAGGGCTGCGCGCGGAGGATGACGGTGAGCCCGCCGGGCCAGAACTCGGCCACCAGGGCGCGGACGGCGTCGGGCACGTCGGCCGCGAGGGCGTCGAGCGTGGGGATGCCCGGCACGAGCACCGGCGGCGGCGAGGTGCGCTCGCGCCCCTTCGCATCGAGCAGGCGCTGGACGGCCGCCGCGCTGAACGCATCGGCGGCGACGCCGTAGACGGTGTCGGTGGGGATGACGACGAGCTCGCCGCTGCCGATGGCGCGACGGGCCAGGCGCATGCCGGCGAGGAGCTCGGACTCGACCGAGCAGTCGTGGATGAGTGTCATGACCGCTCGATTCTAGACGGGACCGAGGGTCGGAGGCTGGGCGGGCGGATGCCTCGGCGTCAGCGGCGCGCGGTCGTCACCCGGTCGCGGCCGGTCAGGTCCCGGTGGTGCGCGACGGCGTGCCATCCGTCGGCCTTCAGGATCTCGGCGATCTCGGCGGACTGGGTCTCGCCGTGCTCGATCATGAGCGCGCCGCCCGGGTGCAGCAGCACGAGCGCTCGCCGCGAGAGCACGCGCACGACGTCGAGGCCGTCCGGGCCCCCGTAGAGCGCGTGCTCCGGGTCGTGCAGCCGCACCTCGGGATCGCGCGGGATCGCGTCGTCGGGGATGTAGGGCGGGTTCGACGCGACGACCGCGACGCGGCCCTCGAGCCCGGGCAGCGCCTCGGCGAGGTCGCCGAACACGAGCTCGAGGTTGGGCGCGGCGACCTCGTCGACGTTCCGCCGCGTCCACGGGAACGCCTCCGGGGAGTTCTCGACCGCGTGGACGCGCGCGTGCGGCACCTCGGTGGCCATCGACAGCGCGATCGCGCCGCTTCCGGAGCCGAGGTCGACGCCGATCGGCTCGGGTTCGGCGGCGGCGCGCAGCGCGTCGATCGCGAGTTGCGCGAGCAGCTCGGTCTCCGGTCGGGGGACGAAGACGCCGGGGCCGACGGCGAGCTCCAGGGAGCGGAACGCCGCGCGGCCGGTCAGGTGCTGCAGCGGCTCGCGGCGCACGCGGCGCGCGACGAGCACGTCGAGGGCCGCGGCATCCGTCGTCGAGAGCACGTCGCCGATCACCAGGCGCGCGTGCACCCCTCCGCGCGAGAGCCCGAGCACGTGCCCGATGAGCAGGTCGGCGTCGACCTCGGCATCCGCGATGCCCGCAGCCTGGAGCGTGCGGACCGTCGCGTCGCGCACCTCGCGGAGCGGTCTGGTCGCTGGCTCGTCGGGCGTCGCATTCACGCAATGGAATGTAACCCACTCCCGGCGCGTTCCCGCCGTCCGTATGCTGGTGCGCGGCACGACGCCGCCGTCACGAGAGGGAACGAGATCATGGCCCAGGTCTACGAGAACATCACCGACGTCTTCGGGCGCACCCCGCTCGTCAAGCTGAACCGCGTGACGGATGGCGCCGGCGCGACCGTGCTCGCCAAGCTCGAGTTCTACAACCCGTCGGCGAGCGTGAAGGACCGCCTCGGCATCGGAATCGTCGACGCCGCGGAGGCCTCCGGCGAGCTCCGGCCCGGTGGCACGATCGTCGAGGGCACGAGCGGCAACACCGGCATCGCGCTCGCGATGATCGGCGCGGCGCGCGGCTACCGCGTCGTGATCGCCATGCCCGAGACCATGTCGAAGGAGCGGCGCGTGCTGCTGCGCGCGTACGGCGCAGAGCTGGTGCTCACGCCGGGGTCCGAGGGCATGAAGGGCGCGGTCGCCCGTGCCGAGCAGATCGCGGCGGAGACCCCCGGTGCGGTGCTGGCCCGCCAGTTCGAGAACCAGGCGAACGTCGACATCCACCGCCGGACCACCGCCGAGGAGGTCTGGGACGACACCGACGGCGGCGTGGACATCTTCGTGTCGGGCATCGGCACCGGAGGCACGCTCTCCGGCGTGGGGCAGATCCTGAAGCAGCGCAAGCCCGAGGTGCGGATCGTCGGCGTCGAGCCGCTCGAGTCGCCGGTCCTGAACGGCGGCCAGCCCGGCCCGCACAAGATCCAGGGCATCGGGGCGAACTTCGTGCCCGCGATCCTCGACCGCGACGTCTACGACGAGATCATCGACGTGAACATCGACCAGGCCGTCGCGACCGCGCGCCGCCTCGGCATCGAGGAGGGCATCCTCGGCGGCATCTCCTCCGGCGCGACCGTGTACGCGGCGACCCAGCTCGCCCAGCGGCCCGAGAACGCCGGCAAGACGATCGTCGTGATCGTGGCGAGCTACGGCGAGCGCTACCTCTCGACCGTCCTCTACGAGGACCTGCTGGACTAGGCGCTGCGGGCGATCTGGTTGACTGGACGGGTGGGAATCCTCGGCCGCCTCAGGGAAGACGTCGCAACGGCCCGGTCCCATGACCCCGCCGCACGCAGCCGCATCGAGATCGTGCTCGCCTACTCGGGCCTGCATGCGATCTGGGCGCACCGCCTCGCTCATCGCATGTGGCAGGTCCCGGTGCTCCGTCTGCCGGCACGCGTCGTCTCGCAGTTCGTGCGCTTCCTCACGGGCGTCGAGATCCACCCGGGTGCCACGATCGGTCGGCGGTTCTTCATCGACCACGGCATGGGCGTCGTCATCGGCGAGACGGCGATCGTCGGCGACGACGTCATGCTGTACCACGGCGTGACCCTCGGCGGGAAGGCCCCGCGCGGAGCCCCCCGCGGCGCGAAGCGCCACCCGACGCTCGGCGACGGCGTCACGGTGGGTGCCGGAGCGAAGGTGCTCGGCGACATCGAGATCGGCTCCGGCAGCGCGATCGGCGCCAATGCCGTCGTCACGAGGGGTGCTCCCCCGCATTCGCTGCTCGTCGGGATCCCCGCGGTCGCGAAGCCGCTCTCGCCGGCGACGGCGGATGCCGCGCGCGGCATGCACGACTGGCACGTCGACTTCCACATCTAGGCGCGCGAGTCGACGCCCTCCGTGCGCACGACGCGATCCGTCAATCGCGCTCGGCGAACGGACGGATCGCGGGATCGCTCACTGGTCGCCGAGATCGGCGAGCCGCGCCTCCTCGTCGGCCTGGATCGCCGACTCGATGATGGGCTCGAGCGCGCCGTTCATGACCTGGTCGA
The DNA here is from genome assembly GCF_004135055.1 of Agromyces binzhouensis. Lineage (GTDB taxonomy): Bacteria > Actinomycetota > Actinomycetes > Actinomycetales > Microbacteriaceae > Agromyces > Agromyces binzhouensis. The sequence continues at coordinate 3,523 of NZ_SDPL01000174.1, forward strand.
GGTTGTACGCCTTGTACCCGGTGCGGTGGTCGGCGATGCGGTTCTCGGGGAAGTTGTACGTGCGGATCCGCTCGGAGCGGTCCATGGACCGGATCTGCGACTTCCGCGCGTCGGACGCCGCGGCCGCGATCTCCTCCTGCTGGCGCGCGAGCAGGCGGGCGCGGAGCACGCGCATCGCGGCCTCGCGGTTCTGCAGCTGCGACTTCTCGTTCTGCATGGCGACGACGATGCCGGTCGGGACGTGCGTGATGCGCACGGCGGAATCGGTCGTGTTGACCGACTGGCCGCCCGGGCCCGATGAGCGGTAGACGTCGATCTTGAGGTCGTTCTGGTTGATCTCGACCTCTTCCGGCTCGTCGACCTCGGGGAACACGAGCACGCCGGTCGTCGACGTGTGGATGCGCCCCTGCGTCTCGGTGACCGGAACGCGCTGCACGCGATGCACGCCGCCCTCGTACTTCAGGTGCGCCCAGACGCCCTGCGACGGATCGGAGGCGTTCGACTTGATCGCGACCTGCACGTTCTTGTAGCCGCCGAGGTCGGACTCGTCGCGCTCGAGGAGCTCGGTCTTCCAGCCCTTCGACTGCGCGTACTGGATGTACATCCGCAGCAGGTCGGCCGCGAAGAGGGCGCTCTCGGCGCCGCCCTCGCCGCCCTTGATCTCCATGATCACGTCGCGCCCGTCGTCGGGGTCGCGCGGGATCAGGAGCCGGCGCAGCTTCTCCTGCGACTCCGCGAGGTGCTCCTCGAGGCCGGGGACCTCCTCCGCGAACGCCTGGTCCTCCTTGGCGAGCTCACGCGCCGCCTCGAGGTCGTCCTGCGCCTGCCGCCACGCGTCGTGCGCTGCGACGATGCGGCTGAGCTCGGCGTAGCGCCGGTTCACCCGCTTCGCACGCGCGGCGTCGGCGTGCAGCGCCGGATCGGACAGCTCGACCTGCAGCGAGGCGTGCTCGGTGATCAGTGCCTGGACGGACTCGAACATCGATCAGCGGTGGTCGGACTCGTGGCCGTGCCCGTTCCCGTTGCCGCCGACCGGTGCCGACTTCTGCATGAGCAGGAGGAACTCGGTGTTCGACTGCGTCTCGCGAAGGCGACCGAGCACGGCCTCGAGGGCCTGCTGCGGCTCGAGGCCTGCGAGCGCGCGACGGAGCTTCCAGGTGATCTTCACCTCGTCGGGCGAGAGCAGCATCTCCTCGCGACGCGTCGACGACGCGTTGACGTCGACCGCGGGGAAGATGCGCTTGTCCGCGAGGTGACGCGACAAGCGCAGCTCGGAGTTGCCGGTGCCCTTGAACTCCTCGAAGATCACCTCGTCCATCTTGGAGCCGGTCTCGACGAGCGCGGTCGCGAGGATGGTCAGCGAACCGCCGTTCTCGATGTTCCGCGCCGCGCCGAAGAACCGCTTCGGCGGGTACAGCGCCGACGCGTCCACGCCGCCCGAGAGCACGCGTCCCGATGCGGGCGCGGCCAGGTTGTAGGCGCGGCCGAGGCGGGTGATCGAGTCGAGCAGCACGACGACGTCGTGACCGAGCTCGACGAGGCGCTTCGCACGCTCGATCGCGAGCTCCGCGACCGTGGTGTGGTCCTCGGCGGGGCGGTCGAACGTCGAGGCGATGACCTCGCCCTTGACCGTGCGCTGCATGTCGGTGACCTCTTCGGGGCGCTCGTCGACGAGCACGACCATGAGGTGGACCTCGGGGTTGTTGGTGGCGATGGCGTTCGCGATCTGCTGGAGCACGATCGTCTTGCCCGCCTTCGGCGGCGCGACGATGAGGCCGCGCTGGCCCTTGCCGATCGGTGCCACGAGGTCGATGATGCGCTGCGTCAGCTTCGTCGGCTCGGTCTCGAGGCGGAGGCGGTCCTGCGGGTAGAGCGGAGTGAGCTTCTGGAAGTCCACGCGCGCCGCGGCCTCGTCGGCCGTCTGGCCGTTGACCGAGTCGATCTTGACCAGGGCGTTGTACTTCTGGCGGCTGCTGCCCTCGCCCTCGCGCGGCTGCTTGATCGATCCGACGACCGCGTCGCCCTTGCGCAGGTGGTACTTCTTCACCTGGCCGAGCGAGACGTACACGTCGCTCGGTCCGGGCAGGTACCCGGTCGTGCGCACGAACGCGTAGTTGTCGAGCACGTCGAGGATGCCGGCGATCGGGATGAGCACGTCGTCGTCGAGGATCTCGGGCTCGACCTCGTCGCCCTGGCCCTGCCCGCGGCGCTTGCGGTCGCGGTAGCGGTTCCGGCGGCCGCCGCCCTCGCCGTCGGCCTGCTGCTGGTCGCCGCCGCGGCCCTGCTGGTCGCCGCGGCCCTGAGCACCACGACCGCCCTGCTGGTCCTGCTTGCCCTTGTCGGAGTCGCCGCCCTGGCGGCCCTTCTCGGACTCGGCCTGGCGGGCCTTGTCGCCGTCTGCCTGCTCGTCGGCACGGCGTGCGCCCTGCTGCTGGTCGGCCTTCTGACCGTCGGCACGGTCGGCGCCGCCGCGACGACCGCGGTTGCGGCTGCGGCCCTGACGCTGCTCCGTGGGCTGCTCGGCCTTGCCGTCGCCCTCGCCTTCGCCTTCGCCGGCATCGCCGGCGTCGCCCTTCCGGCCTGCGCCAGTCGCG
>NZ_SDPL01000175.1 GCF_004135055.1 Agromyces binzhouensis
GGTCCGGCCGGCCCACGCCGCCCCACCCGCCCTCTCCCGTCGGGAGGACGTTTCCCACCGCTCGCGGCGCGCCGCGCATGTCGGTGCGGCGTGTCGCGCGGAAGTTCCTCCCGAGGAACCAGCGGGGTCGCCCGGGGGCGGTCGTCGACGGGGCGTGCGCTCGTGCTACCGGGACGGCACCGCGGCGGGCGCCGTCGCGAGGTGCGGTGCCACGACCCGGTCGAAGGATGCCGCGGTCCGGGCCACCACGTCGGCGTACGGGGTCGCCCAGATGTCGGCGTTGAAGAGCTCGACCTCGATGTCGCGGTCGTACCCGGTCGCCTCGACGGCCCTCGTGAAGGCCGCGAAGTCGATGACGCCGTCGCCGGGGTAGTGGCGGGCGAGCAGCGCGTCCGCGGGCAGCGGGGTCTTCCAGTCGCACACCTGGTAGCTGGCGATGCGCCCCTCGCGTCCGGCGCGCGCGACCTGGTCGAGCACCTCCGGGTCCCACCAGACGTGGAAGGTGTCGACCTCGACGCCGACCGTCTCGGGGGCGAACGGCGCCGCGAGGTCGAGCGCCTGCTTCAGCGTCGACACGACCGCGCGGTCGGAGACGTACATCGGGTGCAGCGGCTCGATCGAGAGCTGCACGCCCGCAGCTGCGGCATCCGGAACCAGTTCAGCCAGGGCGTCGGCCACGCGGGCCCGCGCGCCGATGAGGTCGTCCGACCCCTCCGGCAGGCCGCCCGCGACGAGCACGAGCACCGCGGTCGAACCGGGCGCCCCGGCGGACGCGAGCGTCGCGGTCTGCTCGATCGCGCGACGGTTGTCGTCGATCGACGCGCGCCGCTCGGCGCCCTCGGGCATCGTGAAGAAGCCGCCGCGGCAGAGGCTCGTGAAGCGCAGCCCCGAATCGGCGAGTCGAGCGGATGCCTCGGCGAGGCCGACCTCGGCGACGGGCTCGCGCCACAGGCCGATGGCCCGGTAGCCGCCTGCGGCGGTGACGTCGAGCGCCTCCTGGAGCGAGGCGTGCTTGATGGTGGCCTGGTTCAGCGAGAGGCGGGGGTGCGCGCTCATGCGGGGACCGCCTCGGAGGACGGTGCCTCGACGGCGGCCTCTGCGGGAGTGGCGGCCGCGGCATCCGTCACCGTCGTGTCGACGCCGTTGATCGTGAGCAGCTCGTGCCACCGGGCGGCCGCGAGCTCGGGTCGCTCGAGGGCGCCCGAGCCGTTCGCGAGCTCGACGATGCGCGACAGGTGCGGGAGGCTGCGCGCGGCGTGCAGGCCGCCGACCATCTGGAACGCGGCCTGGTGGCCGTTCAACCACGACAGGAACGCGACACCCGTCTTGTAGTAGTACGTCGGGGCGGCGAAGACCTGGCGCGAGAGCTCCTCGGTCGGGCCGAGGATGCGGCGGTACTCGTCGACGTCGTCGCGATCGAGCGCCTGGATCGCGGCCGAGGCGTTCGGGGCGAGCGCCGCGAACGCGCCGAGCAGCGCGTCGGAGTGGCCCTCGTCGTCGCCCTCGATGAGTCCGACGTAGTGGAAGTCGTCTCCGGTGAACATCCGGGCGCTCGCCGGGAGGCGGCGTCGAACGGCGATCTCGGCGTCGGCGTCGAGCAGGCTCATCTTCACGCCCTGCACCCGGTCTCGGTTCGCCTCGATGACCTGCAGGAGCGTTGCGGCTGCGACATCCGTGTCGGTCGACCCGAAGTAGCCCTCGAGTGCCGGATCGAACGCGGTGCCGAGCCAGTGCAGCACGACCGGCGCACCCGCCTTCGAGAGCACCTCGCGGTACACGCGGCGGTAGTCGTCGGCGCTCTGCGCGACGCGCGCGAGGTGGCGGCTCGCCATCAGCACGGCGCCGGCGCCGGCATCCTCGGCGTGGTGGAGCTGCTCCGCGTAGGCGTCGACGACCTGCTCGATCGAGACGACCTCGTCGTCGAGGTGGTCCGTGTTGACGCCCACGACCACACGGCCGCCGACCGAGGCCGCCTCGGCGGCGCTGCGCGAGATGAGCTCGCGGGTCGCAGCGGTGTCGAGGCCCATGTTGCGCTGCGCGGTGTCCATGGCGTCGGCCACCCCGAGGCCCCACGACCAGACGTGATGGCGGAACGCGAGCGTCGCGTCCCAGTCGATCTCCGCCGGCTGCCCCGGCGTGTTGTCGGCGTGCGCCTTCGGCACGACGTGCGCCGCCGCGTACGCGACGCGCGACGCGAGCGGCGTCCGCGGCCTGGCGAAGGCGGGCGGTGGAGCGAGCGGGACGGCGCGAGTCGCGCCATCCGCCCGCAGCACGGTGAGCGTGGTCATGGTCAGTGCGCCCCCGTCAGCTCGCTCGTCTCCTCGGCGCCGGATGCCGCGGCATCCGCCGGCTCGTCGTCGCCGTCGAGCCCGACCTCGGGGACGTCGATGCGGCGGCCCGTCCTCGACGACTCGAGGCCGAGCTCGGCGAGGAGCATGCCGCGGGCGCCCGCGAGGAAGTCGTAGGTGTTCGGGGCGTCCTCGACGACGTGCCGGATGAAGTCCTCCCACTGCGTCTTGAAGCCGTTCTCGAACTCCTCGGTCGTCGGCACCTCGATCCAGTCCTGCGCGTAGTCGTGGTCGTCCGCGAGGTCGGGGTTCCACACCGGCTTGGGGGTCGCGTTGCGCGGCTGGATCTTGCAGCCGAAGAGGCCGACGACGGCCGAGCCGAGCGTGCCGTCGACCTGGAACTCGACGAGCTCGTCGCGGTTGACGCGCGTGGTCCAGCTGGAGTTGAGCTGCGCGGTGATGCCGCCGGCGAGCTCGAAGATCGCGTAGGCCGCGTCGTCGGCCGTCGCGGTGTAGCGCTCGCCGTGCTCGTCGACGCGCTCGGCGATCTCGGTGACCGCCTTCGCGTAGACGGACTCCACGCGGCCGAAGGTGTTCTCGAGCACGTAGTTCCAGTGCGGGAACATGTCGACGACGATCCCCCCGCCGTCCTCGGCGCGATAGTTCCAGCTCGGGCGCTGCGACGGGTGCCAGTCACCCTCGAACACCCAGTAGCCGAACTCGCCCCGGACGCTGAGGATCGTGCCGAAGAAGCCCGAGTCGACGAGGCGCTTGAGCTTGCGCAGGCCCGGGAGGTAGAGCTTGTCGTGCACGACGCCGTTCTTGACGCCGGCGTCGTGTGCGAGTCGGGCGAGCTCGAGCGCCTCGGCGTAGCTCTCGGCGGTCGGCTTCTCGGTGTAGATCGCCTTGCCGGCGGCGATGGCCCTGGTGATGGCCTTCGCGCGCGCCTTGGTGACGAGGAAGTCGGCGTAGACCTGCCAGCGGTCGTCGGCGAGGGCCTCGTCGAGGTTCGTCGTCCAGTGCTCGATGCCGTGCTTCGCGGCGAGCTCGGCGAGCTTCTTCTCGCTGCGGCCGACGAGGATCGGCTCGACCTGGACGCGGGTCTCGCCGTCGGCGAGGAGCACGCCGCCCTGCTCGCGGATCGCGAGGATCGAGCGCACGAGGTGCTGGCGGTACCCCATGCGGCCGGAGACGCCGTTCATGATGATGCCGATGGTCTGCGGGGTGGTCTCGTCTGCCACGGTGGTTCCTCTTCGGTGCCGGGAGCGGGAGACGGGCCTGGCCGCCGCACCGCTGCGGGAAAGCGTTTACCCGAGTGTATGGCACCCATCGCGGTTCGCGCAACACCCCGTGTCGTCGCGGGCCGTCGCCCTGAGTGGCCCGACGGACTGCCCACGTCCATCCGGGCCGAGTTCGCAGGATGGCGGGGATGACGGCGCCCGCTGCGGGGGCATCTGGCGGCTCGTCCTGCGTTCGACGTCGAGACGGCTCGGCCTGGCCCGGTGGATGGCTCGGGCCGCCTCGAGTTCGCAGGATGGCGGGGATGACGGCGTCGGCTGCGGGGGCGTCCGGCGGCTCGTCCTGCGTTCGAGGTCGAGACGGCTCGGCCCGGCCGGGCGGATGGCGCGGGCCGCGCCGAGTTCGCAGGATGACAGGGCGCGAGCTGCCGAATGCGGGGGCGTCGGGCGGCTCATCCTGCGTTCGCGCGCCCGGGAGCGGCGTTCGCGCGCCCGGGAGCGGGGTGCGCGCGCCTCGAGGGTGCCAATCAGCCCCTCGAGGGTGGCCAATCAGCCCCGCGAGGGTCGCGAATCAGCCACCCCGGGGAGGACGAGCACCAGCCCGTCGAGGGCGGGGTCAGCCGCGGCGCGGCGTCGAGTCGCGCAGCACGACCTCGGTGTGCACCGGGGCGTCGTCGACGGCGCCGTCCTCGTCGAGCGCGAGCCGGAGGGCGCGGCGGCCGACCTCCTCGAGTGGGATCCGGACGGTCGTGAGGGGAGGGGTGACGTCGCGCACGGTGGGGATGTCGTCGAAGCCGGCGACCGCGACATCCGTGCCGGGGGTCAGGCCGGCGTCGCGGATGGCCGACATCGCGCCGACGGCCATGACGTCGTTGGCGGCGAAGACGAGTTCGATGCCGTCGAGGCCCTCCTCGATGAGCTGCGTCATCCCCTCGTATCCGCCGTCGCGCGTGAAGTCGGGGCGGACGATGCGTTCGAGCGTGCCGCCGCCGGCCTCGAGTCCGGCGCGGAAGCCGGCGAGGCGCTCGTCGGCGGTGCGGATGCCCTCGGCGCCGGTGACCGCGGCGAAGCGTCGGTAGCCGAGGTCGATGAGCTCGCGCGCGAGGGCCTCGGCTCCGGCGCGGTTGTCCAGCTGCACGGCGCGGAACGCCCCGGCGGCGCTGCTCACGAACGCGACGCGTCCGCCGTTGGACTCGAACGCGCGCAGCTCGGCCTCGAGGGCGTCGTTGTTCGGATCGTCCTCGCGGCGCGACGCGGCGAGGATCATGACGCGCGGACGCTGGCCGCGGAGCGTGCGGACGAGGTCGAGCTCGCGTTCGGTGTCGCGCTCGGTCGCGGCCATGGTGACGATGAGCCGCTCGCGGTCGGCCTCGCGGACGACGCCGGCCGCCATCTGCGAGAAGTAGGGGTCGGCGATGTCGGCGACGAGGAGCGCGACGGTCGTCGTCGTGCCCCGGGCGACGGCCTGGGCGGAGAGGTTGGGGGAGTAGTCGAGCTTGGCGGCCGCCGCGAGCACGCGCTGCCGGTACTCCTCGTTGACCTTGCGGGTGCTGCCGTTCAGCGATCGCGATGCGGTGGCCAGGGACACGCCGGCCTCGCGGGCGACGTCGTGCAGCGTCGCCGGGGCGGTGCGCCGGGTCTCGACGGCGTCGTCGGTCATGCGTCCTCCGTATCCGTGAGGCACTCTCGCGAGGCTCTGGCAGGCGCCCCATGGTATCGCCGAGGGTGGCGGATGCAGCGGCGTCGGGGCCGCGGGGCGCCCGGATGACGCAATGCTACCGTAATGAGATAGCGCTTTCCCGTATGGTCGTCGCGGAAGGCACGACCAGCGAGCGGAGCAGCGATGGGGCAGCGGGAACGGTACGGACTCATCGGCGCGGGCAGCCGCGCCGGCATGTACATCGGGGCGTTGAGCGGCACCGTGCTCGGAGCCGAGCGCGTGCCCGACACCGCCGAGCTCGTCGCGTGGTCCGACGTGAACCCGGGCCGTCTCGACGTGTACGACCGCGAGGTGGTCGCCGCGGGGCATCCGTCACCCTCGCGCTGGGCCGTGGACGACCTCGAGCGGATGATCGTCGACGAGCGGCTCGACCGCGTCGTCATCACGACGCCGGACCACACGCACGCCGACTGCATCGTGCGCGCACTGCGCGCGGGCGCCGACGTCGTCGTCGAGAAGCCCCTGACGATCGACGCGGCGAGCGTGCGCCGCATCGGCGCCGCGATCGCCGAGACCGGTCGCGAGGTCATCACGACGTTCAACTACCGCTACAGCCCGCGCAACTCGACCTTGCGGCGCGTCATCGCCGAGGGACGCATCGGCCGGGTCACGAGCGTGCACTTCGAGTGGGCGCTCGACACCGTGCACGGCGCCGACTACTTCCGCCGCTGGCACCGCGACAAGGCCAACTCGGGCGGGCTGTTCATCCACAAGGCGTCGCACCACTTCGACCTCGTCAACTGGTGGATCGGCGCCGCCCCCGTGCGCGTGTTCGCGAGCGGCGGCCTGCGGTTCTACGGCGCCGAGAACGCCGCGGCGCGGGGACTCGGCGAGCGACCCGCCCGCGGCACCTGC
>NZ_SDPL01000176.1 GCF_004135055.1 Agromyces binzhouensis
ACATCCCGGGCGCGGTGTCGGCACCGGCGGCGGGGAACCTCGACGGCGACGGCCGGTTCCTCCCGGCCGACGAGCTCCGCGCGCGCTTCGCCTCGCTCGGGGTCGACGTCGACCACCCGGTCGCGGCCTACTGCGGCTCGGGCGTCAACGCCGCGCACGAGGTGGCCGCGCTCGCCGTCGCCGGTATCGAGGCGGCGCTGTACCCGGGGTCGTTCAGCCAGTGGTCGAACCACCCGGAACGGCCGGTCGCGACGGGGGCATCGCCCGGCGGCGACGCGTAGTCCTGCTATCCCTCCACGACCTCGCCGTCGGCCGGGGCCTCCGGGCGACGGCCGATCCCGATGAGCGTCGTGATGTCGACGGATGCCACGCCGCGCTCCTCGATCGCCGCGAGGTAGTGGTCGCGCACGTCCTCGATCGCCACCTCGTCGAGGTCGCCGAGCATCGCGCGCATCCCGGTCCCGACGACGAGGGCCCACGACACGTCCGGCGTGAGGTCGAGATGCCGCGGCACGGCCTCGGCGCGCACGTCGACGAGCCCGCGCTCGACGAGCCAGTGCGCGAGTCCGCCCGCCGTACCGGCGCCGGGCATGGCGGGTCGGTCGTCCTCGTCGAGGGTCGGCACGCGCGCGTCGTCGTCCGGCAGGACCGCCGCGAGCACCTCCGGGAGCGGTTCGAACGCGCCATCCGCCCACACCGTCACCGCGACCCGCCCGCCGGGTCGGGCGCACTGCACGAGGTGCTCGACGCCGGTCTCCACCTCGTCGAAGAAGAACACCCCGAGCACGCACTGCACGAGGTCGTAGCCCGTGTAGGGCCAGGTCGACGCGTCGGCCACGTGGACCCGCAGCCAGGGCACGTGCTCGCCCGCACGCTCGCGCAGGGCCGCCAGCATCGCGTCGGAACGGTCGACCGCATCGACGAGTCCGCCCGGCCCGACGAGCTCCGCGGTCGGCAGGGCCGAGGCACCGGCACCCGCGCACGCGTCGAGCACGCGCTCGTCGAAGCGCGGCGCCGCGCGCAGCACCGTCGCCCGCGAGATCGGGTCCCACAGCACCTCGTCGAGCTCGGTGAACGTCGCGGCCGCCTCGCTGAACACGGCGGCGACGTCGGGCTCGGTTCCGACTTCCCCCATGTGCACATTGTGACTCCCGCGTCACGCATCCGTGAAGACTCAGGCAATCGAGACATCCGCCGTGCAGACTTGAGGTTCACGTCTGCTTTCGAATCTGAAACGAGTACCCTCCATGAACCGTGCCCTGCGTCGTGGCGCGCCCATCGCGCTCGCATCCGTGGCCGCCCTGCTCCTCGCCGGATGCGCGGGCGGCGGCGAGGCCCCCGAGCCCACGTCGACGGATGCCGCCGCGGCCTGCCTCGAGGTCGAGGCCGGCGAGCAGAGCGACGGCATCGAGGTCTTGGGCGACTTCGGCGCCACCCCGACCGCGACGTTCGACGCGCCGCTGGAGGCGGACGAACTGCAGCGCACCATCGTGATCGAGGGCGACGGCGACGCGACCGTCCCGGGCGACCAGGTGAGCGCCCAGGTCACCGCGTTCTCCGGGAGCACCGGCGAGCAGATCTTCTCGCAGCCCGCCACGCTCGAGCTGGAGGAGGGCACGCTCTACGACGGCTTCCGAGCGGGTGCCGACTGCGTCCCCGTCGGCTCGCGCGTCGTCACCGTCGCACCGGCCTCCTCGATCTACGGCGACGAGGGCAACGAGGGCATCGGCGTCGCGCCCGGCGAGACGCTCGTCATCGTGACGGACGTGCAGGAGCTCGTCCAACTGCCCGTGCCGAGCGAGTGGACCGAGGACGTCCCGACGGTCGAGTACGACGCCGACGGCGCCCCGACCGTGACGATCCCCGACGCCGAGCCGTCCGACGAACTGCTCGTGGCGGTCCTCGAGGAGGGCGACGGCGACGTCGTCGCCGAGGACGACGTCGTGACCGTCGACTACCAGGGCGTCGTCTGGGAGACCGGCGAGGTCTTCGACCAGAGCTTCGGCAACGCGCCCGTGCCGTTCTCGATCTCGGGCGTGATCCCGGGCTTCGGTGCGGCGCTCGTCGGCCAGCCGGTCGGCACGAAGCTGCTCGTCACCATCCCGCCGGCGCTCGGCTACGGCGAGGAGGAGTCCTCCAACGGCCTCGGCGGCCAGACCCTCGTCTTCTACGTCGAGATCACGGAGACCCGCGCCGACGGCTGACCCGTCACCGGCTCGCCGCGCCCGCGGCTCGGCGAGCCGATGCAGCCTGCTCGAGTTCGGCGGCGATGACGCTCACGCCGTCGACCTCGGCGATGCGGCGCGCCATCGCCCGGGCGCGCTCGCGGAAGGACGGTTCGGAGAGCACGCGGTCGACGGCGGCCCGGACGGCGGACGGCGTCGGGCTCCCGGTCCGCAGGGTCAGCCCGGTCCCCGTCCACTGGACGCGCATCGCGACGTCGGGCTTGTCCTCCGTGTCGCCCGCGGCGACGATCGGGACGCCGTGGCTCAGTGCGTACTGGGTGCCGCCGAATCCCGCATTCGTCACGAAGACGTCGGTCTTCGGCAGCAGCAGGTCGTAGGGCAGGAACTCGGCCGCACGGGCGTTCGCGGGAAGCTCGCCGAGTTCGGAGACCGGCCGTCCGCCCGTGGCGGCCACGACGAGCACGTCGCGGTCGGCGAGTGCGTCGAGCGTCGGGCGGATCAGTCGGGTGAAGTCCTTGTTGTCGATCGTGCCCTGGCTGACGTGCACGACGGGCCGGTCGCCGTCGAGGTCGGGCCACCAGTCGGGCAGCCCGGCGGGCGCGGGCGACGGCGGCAGGACGGTGCCCGCGAACCGCACGTTCTGGCTGAGGTCGCTGCGCGGGTACTCGAACTCCGCGGGCGAGAGCTGCAGGAAGCGATCGCACCGCGTCGTGAAGTCGAACAGGAACTCCTCGAGTCCCGGCCGGCCGAGCTCGCGCACGGTGCGATCGGCGAGCGCCTGGGTCCTGCGGAAGACCACCTTCGCGACGAGCGCGTTCAGGACCCGGTTCCGCAGTCGCCCGACGGCGTCGGAGCGGGGCGGCAGGCCGAGCCCGCCCGGCGCGGTGTCGACGCTGCGGTGCGAGAGCGGGATGACGCCGACGCCGATGACCGGCGGACGTGAGGCGGGGTCGTCGAACAGCAGCGGGATGACGCCGGTGAAGGCGGCCTCGTGGAGGATCGCGTCGGGTGCCAGTTCCGAGATGAGCGCTTCGAGCGCGCGGAACTGCTCCGGCATGGGCCGCACGAAGATCCGCTGCACGTCGTACTCGAGCTTCGCGATGCCGTGGTGCCGGTCGCGTTCCGGCAGGTGGTCCTGGATGACCCGGTCGTCGAAGTCCGCGACGCCGGTGAGCGCACGATGGCGCGCGCCCGCCGCCTCGACCGCGTCGCGGAACCGCGAGCCGGTGAGCACGGCGACGTCGTGGCCGCGCGCGACGAGGTCGTGGGCGATGGCGATGACCGGGGCGGCGTGACCCTGGATGGGGCTCGCGCAGAGCAGGTACGTGGACATGTCGGTGACTTCCTGGAACGACGGGATCGCCCCGCAGGGCGGTCGTGCCGGCATCGTTCGACGGCACCCGGCCGACGCTACGGCCGCGCGTCCAGCGGAGGATCAGGGATATCCATGGAGATCCGGAGGGTTGCCACCGAGACTCGGGAATGCCCCGGTCAGCCCGGATGTTGTACCTGTATCCGGCACCCCTATGGCCGGACGGAATGGAGGACGAGTGGGCATCAGCTACGTCGAGTTCGAAGACGATGCCGGCATCCTGCGCCGATACCGCAAGCACGTGAACGGTCGCGGCCTCGTGGCGACGACCGCGAAGGTGGACGCAACGGCATTCGTCGACCCGACCGCATACGTCGATCCCGGTGCGGAGGTGCAGCGGGGCGCGACCCTGTCGCACGGCGCCTGGGTGGAGCAGGACGCGATCGTCGCGGAGAACGCGACGATCGGCGTGAACGCACGCATCGGCCGCGGTGCCGTGATCGGCCGCTTCGCCGTCGTCGGGCCGTACGCGGCCGTCGGCGCCGGAGCGCGAGTGCAGAACGGCGCACGCGTGCCGCGCGAGGCGACCGTCGCCGAGGGCTCCGAGCATCGGGCCTCGGGCGACGACCTGCGCCGCCTCGGCCTCGCGGCCTGAGCGCGCATCGAGCAGCGGATGCCCCGGGCGCACGCCCGGGGCATCGTCATGTCCGGCCGACCCGCGCGACCCGACTCGCTCGACGGACGGATGACGTGACGCGCTCGGCCTGCGAGGATCGAGGCATGGCGAACGAACGCGAGCCCAGGCATCCGTCGACCGCCCCGGACTGGTGGAAGTCCGCCGTGGTCTACCAGGTGTACCCACGCAGCTTCCAGGATTCCGACGGCGACGGGATCGGCGACCTCCGCGGGATCCTCCAGCGCCTCGACCACCTCGAACGCCTCGGCGTCGACGTGGTGTGGCTCTCGCCGATCCACCGGTCACCGCAGGCGGACAACGGGTACGACATCAGCGACTACCGCGACATCGACCCGACCTTCGGCACGCTGGCGGACTTCGACGCGCTCGTCGCGGCGATGCACGAGCGCGGCATCCGCCTCGTCATGGACCTCGTCGTGAACCACACGTCCGACGAGCATCCGTGGTTCGTCGAGTCGCGCTCGAGCCGCGAGAACCCGAAGCGCGACTGGTACTGGTGGCGTCCGCCGCGCGAGGGCGCGCACGGCGGCGATCCCGGCGCCGAGCCGACCAACTGGGAGTCGTTCTTCTCCGGCTCGACCTGGGAGTGGGACGAGTCGACGGGGGAGTACTACCTCCACCTCTTCGACGTGAAGCAGCCCGACCTCAACTGGGAGAACCCCGAGGTGCGGCACGCGGTGTACGAGATGATGCGCTGGTGGCTCGACCGCGGCGTCGACGGCTTCCGCATGGACGTGATCAACCTCATCTCGAAGCATCCGCACCTGCCCGACGGCCCGGTCCGCGCGGGCCGGCGCTTCGGCGACGGCGGCGCGGCCTACACGAACGGGCCGCGCCTGCACGAGTTCATGCAGGAGATGCACCGCGAGGTGTTCGACGGGCGCGAGGGCCTCATCACGGTCGGCGAGACGCCCGGCGCGACGATCGAGGAGGCGATCCTCTTCACCGATCCCGAGCGGCGCGAGGTCGACATGGTCTTCCACTTCGAGCACGTGGGCCTCGACCACGGCGCGACGAAGTTCCACCCCCGGCCGCTCGCGCCCGGCGAGCTCGCGGCATCCCTCGCCAAGTGGCAGGAGGGCCTCGCCGACCGCGGGTGGAACAGCCTCTACCTCGAGAACCACGACCAGCCGCGCTCGGTCAGCCGCTTCGGCGACGCCGAGGCGCACTGGTACTCGTCGGCGACCGCGCTCGCGACCGTGCTGCACCTGCAGCGCGGCACGCCGTACGTCTACCAGGGCCAGGAGCTCGGCATGACGAACGCGCCGTTCGCGAGCCTCGACGAGTACCGCGACGTCGAGTCGCTCAACGCGTACGCCGAGGCCGTCGCGAGCGGCACGGCCGTGGCCGACGCGCTCGACGGGCTGAGCCTGATGAGCCGCGACCACGCCCGCACGCCGGTGCAGTGGGATGCCACGCCGAACGCGGGCTTCACGAGCGGCATCCCGTGGCTCGCGGTGAACCCGAACCACGCCACCATCAACGCCGCCGCCCAGGTCGGCGACCCGGGGTCGGTGTTCGAGTACCACCGGCAGCTCATCGCGCTCCGACACGGACGCCCCGTGGTCGCCCACGGCTCGTTCGTGCGGGTGGATGCCGGGCACCCGGCGATCTTCGCGTTCGAGCGGGTGCTCGACGAGGACCGCCTGCTCGTCGTGGTGAACCTCTCCTCGGTCGAGCACGACCCGGTCTTCCCCGAGGGGCTCGCGTATCGCTGGCGGGACTCGCTGCCGGTGCTCACGAACACGCTGCCCGACGCGCCGGGAGCGTTCGACGCGCCGCTCGGTCCGTGGGAGGCGCGGGTGAGCTCACTCGCCTGAGCGCCCGCGCGCCCGGCGCCCCGACTACGCGGCGAGGCGCTCGGCGAGCAGCTCGAGCGTGCGGACCCGGCCGG
>NZ_SDPL01000177.1 GCF_004135055.1 Agromyces binzhouensis
GTCGGCGCGCTGGACCGCTGGGACTGGCACGCCGATCGGCGCGGCGACGTCGAGCGCATGCCACCCGGTCGGCCGCTCGTGCTCGAGGGGTGCGGTGCGTTCCTCGCGGGAGCGCGGGCGACGGGCGCCGTCCGCGTCTGGCTCGACGCGCCGTACGAGACGCGCAGGGACCGAGCGCTCGAGCGCGACCAGGGCGCGTTCGACGACTTCTGGACCGCGTGGGAGTCCGACTGGCGGCGGTACCGAGGGCAGTCCGGCGCCGCACGGCGGTCGGCGATCCGCGTGCGACTCGCCGCCTGATCAGCGCGGATGCTGTCCCGCGGACCCGGCCGGGACTACGCTCGGCACATGGGTGATGCGACATATGTGGCGGAGTTCATCGACGGTCCGCTCGAGGGCGACTTCGAGCAGCGGGCCCTCGTCCGCGGCGAGCCGGAGAAGCGGGTCGGCATGGTCGCCGCCGTCGACGGCCTCGAGTCCTTGTTCTGGTACGACGCCGTCGAGCAGAAGGATGTCGGCGGTCAGTTGCGCGTCCGCTTCCGCTTCGACGCCGCGGACTCCGACCCGGTCGAGTCCGACGAGGAGAACGACTGACTCAGGCGTTCCCGGCGAGGAACGCCCCGATCAACTCACCGGGGTGGGTGAGCCGCCAGATCGGACCCGGATCCGTGATCGCACGGTCGAGTTCGAGCTTCGAGCTCACCTCGCGTTCGCCGATCGCGACGGTGACCGTGCCGACCTGCCTCCCCACGGGTGCGGTCGTGAAGGGCGCCACCTCGACGTTCGCGTCCTCGGCGACCGCCCCGAACGCGGCATCCGTTCGACCTGCCGTCGCGATCAGTCGTGCCCGGTCGCCCCACGCCGACGTGACCTCGCCGTAGCTCGCACCGGCGGCGATCACCTCGATCGGCTCGGATGCCGCCTGCATCCCCTCGACCGCGGCGAGCACCGCCGGGTCGAGCGTCTCGTAGTCGTCGACCCCGGTCATCGCGCCGACCATGGTCCGTCGCTCGTCTCCTGAGCGCAGCTCGGCCGTCCACACGAACGTGATCGCAGCCTGGTCGGTGAAGCTCCGGCTGATGGCGCGGATGCCGTCGTCGCCCAGGTGGGCGATCGCGTCGGGGATGCGTCGATCGACGCTCGACGTCGGCGCACTTCCGTCGTCCCGGAGCATCGCGCCGAGGGTCGGCTCCGCGAGTGCGAGCCCGGCGAGTCGGGTGAGCTCCGTCGCGGTGCCGACGTTCTCGCCCGAGAGCCCGGTGGTGTCCACGACCCTCGTCGAGGTGAAGCCCTGCTCGGCCAGCCAGTCGTTGGCCGCCGTGACGTAGGCGTCGACGCTGCCGAACGCCCACCTGGCGAGCGTGTCGGAATGGTTGTTGCTCGAGGCGAGGAGCACGGCGCGGACGACGTCGCGCTCGCTCCAGGAATCGCCCGGCGAGACCTGCACGGTTCGCGACCCCTCCCCGGAGTAGCGGAGGTAGTCGGTGTAGTCCTCCGGCCCGATCCGGATCGAGGGGCCGTCGTCGTCAGCGGTCAGGGGGAGGGTGTCGAGCACCACGAGCGCGGTGACGAGCTTCGCGGCGCCGCCGATCGGGGAGGCCTCGTCATCCGCGGAGGCCGCGACGAGCGCCGCCGTCCCGTCGTCCTCGATGAACGCGACCGCAGTGGCGTCGTCCGCCGGGAGGGCGACCGAGCTGGTCGCCGGCGCGGCCGCCTGCGCCGTGTCGACGCTGACCTGGACGTCGGGGAGCGGACCCAGGAGCATCGCCGGGCCGTACACGCCGATGCCGAGGATCGCGAGCGCGCCGACGGCGATGCCGACGACGCGTCCGGGGGAGGGGCTCATGCGAATCAGGCTAGCGCGGCTTCGCTCACGCCCAGCCGAGCTCGTGCAGCCGGTCGTCGTCGATTCCGTAGAAGTGGGCGATCTCGTGGACGAGGGTGACGTGGATCTCGTCGCGGAGTTCGTCCTCGGTGTCGGCGATCGCGCACAGCGACTCGCGGTAGAGCACGATGCGGTCCGGCATCTCGCCGAACCCGTAGCGGTCGCGCTCGGTCAGCGAGACGCCCTCGTAGAGGCCGAGGAGGTCGAGCGAGCCGTCCTCCGGGCGGTCCTCGACGACGAACACGACGTTCTCGAGGCCCTCGACCATGTCGTCGGGCAGTTCGTCGAGTTCATCGACGACGAGCCGCTCGAAGGCCTCGGCGTCGAGTTCCACGAGTGGCTCCGATCTGGAGGCGATTGGGGTGAGTAACGGGGCTTGAACCCGCGACCTCCTGGACCACAACCAGGCGCTCTACCGACTGAGCTATACCCACCATGTTCCGCTCGTTCGCACCAGCGGCAACCATACGAGATTACACCACGTTCGAGGCGCTCGTGGACACGGGGGACCCCTCGGCGGCCACCTCGGCGGCGATGGCCTGCAGTTCCTGGCTGGTCGGCCCGGGGTCGGCGACGAACACCGCACGCCGGTAGTACTGGAGCTCGCGGATGGACTCGAGGATGTCGGCGAGCGCACGGTGTCCGCCGTCCTTCGCGGGCGCGTTGAAGTAGGCGCGGGGGTACCAGCGCTTCGCCAGCTCCTTGATCGACGAGACGTCGACGTTGCGATAGTGCAGGTGCGCGTCGAGGCGCGGCATGTACCGGCTGATGAACGCCCGATCGGTGCCGATCGAGTTGCCCGCGAGCGGTGCGCGCTGCTCCTCGGGGACGTGCTTCAGCACGTACTCGAGCACCTGGTACTCGGCGTCGGCCACGGACACGCCGTTCGGGATCTCCTCGATCAGCCCGGACTGCGTGTGCATGGCCCGCACGAAGTCGCCCATCGACTCGAGCGCACTCGCGTCGGGCTTGATGACGATGTCGAGGCCGTCGTCGACCGGTCGGAGATCGTAGTCGGTGATCACGACCGCGATCTCGACCAGCTCGTCGACCTCGAGGTCGAGTCCGGTCATCTCGCAGTCGATCCAGACCAGTCGGTCGCTCGAGGATGCCATGCGGTGAGTCTAGCCGCGCGGCCCGACACGACCGCGTCCCGCGAGCCCGGGCGCGCTCGGAACCCTGAGGTATCGTGGTGGCGATCGGCCCTCGTAGCTCAGCGGATAGAGCAGGAGCCTTCTAATCTCTTGGTCGCAGGTTCGATTCCTGCCGAGGGCGCCGAGACCCGCTTCGCGTGATCGCGATGGCGATGAGCGGGAACAGCAGGAGTGAGAGCAGGCCCGCGCCGACGAGGGCGGAGGCCGTGCCCGAGTCCATGTCGCCGGCCTCCACTCCGATCGTGGTCACGGCGACGATGATGGGCAGCCCCGTGGCTCCGAAGAGCCCCGTCGAGACGCGGTCGCGCACGTGCGAGCCCGGCGCGGCGAGCAGGGCCGACGGCACGCCGCGCACCACGAGCAGCAGCACCGTGAAGAGCGGAAGCATGAGGAGCGTGCGCGCATCCTCGACGAGCGCCTCGAGGTCGAACGTGACGCCCGTGTAGATGAAGAAGACGGGCACGAAGACGCCGAACCCGATGCCGTCGAGCTTCACCTCGATGGTGCGACGGTCCTGCTCGGGCGCTCCGGCGAGCAGGAGGCGGGCGATCACGCCGGCGGCGAAGGCGCCGAGCAGCATGTCGAGGTCGAGGACGATGGAGAGTCCCACGAGCGCGAGCATGACCATGATCACCAGCCGGATCGCGAACTGCCCGCTGGTGTGCAACGTCGCGCCGATCGCCCCGTGGAGCCTGCGGCCGTCGCCCCTGGACGCGCGCCAGATCGCGAGGCCGGTGATCACCGCGAAGGCGAGGAGCACGATCGCGGCATGGAGCGGCGAGCGTCCCGACAGGAAGATCGAGATCGCGATGAGCGGCAGGAACTCTCCCGCCGCCCCGATCGCCAGGACCGACACGCCGAACGGCGTCCGGAGCATCCCGGCGTCGCGCAGGATCGGCAGCAGCGCGCCGAGCGCGGTCGACGTCAGCGCGATGCCGATGAACACCGCGCCGGCGTCGGGGTCCACGAGCCATCCCGCGGCGAGGCCCAGCGGAACGGAGATCGCCCAGCCGAGGCTCGCTCGAACCAGCGGCCGACCGCGGATCGCCTCGAAGTCGATCTCCTGCCCGGCGAGGAAGAACAGCATCGCGAGCCCGAAGTCCGAGATCAGCTCGATGAACGGATCGGGCTGGACCCATCCGAGCAGCGACGGGCCGAGTGCGATGCCGAGGACGATCTCGAAGATGACGACCGGGATCGCGAGCCACTTCCCGAACGCCCTCGTGGCGAGCGGGGCGATCGCCGCGATCACCGGGATGAGCACCAGTGTGGGTACGTCGACGTGCACGCGGGCCCCCTTCGTACGGGGGAATGCTATCCGACGGCGCGGCCTCGACCGGCGAGGCTGCGTGCGTCATCCGCCCGTCACACGCGTGTCGTATCGTCGTGGCATGCGCGACCTCCAGGCACGGATCATCGAAGAACTGCACGTCGAGGCCTCCATCGAGCCGGCCGACCAGGTCCGCCGGCGCGTGGACTTCCTGAAGGCCTACCTCGACGCCTCCGGCGCGAACGGCCTGGTCCTCGGCATCAGCGGGGGCCAGGACTCCACGCTGGCGGGCAGGCTCTGCCAGCTCGCGGTCGAGGAACTCGAGGCCGAGGGGCGTTCCGCCCGGTTCATCGCCGTCCGGCTGCCGTACGGGGTGCAGCGCGACGCGGCCGACGCCGAACTGGCGCTCGGCTTCATCCGCCCGTCGGAGACCGTCGAGTTCAACGTCAAGCAGGGCGTCGACGGACTCGCCGCCGAGTTCGAGTCCGCCGTCGGCGGACCGGTCAGCGACTTCGGCAAGGGCAACGTCAAGGCGCGCATGCGGATGGTCGCGCAGTACGCGCTCGCGGGCGAGGGCGGGCTCCTGGTCGTGGGCACCGACCACGCGGCCGAGGCGGTCACCGGCTTCTTCACGAAGTTCGGCGACGGCGGCGCCGACCTGCTGCCGCTGTCCGGGCTGACCAAGCGCCAGGGCCGGTCGATCCTGGAGCACCTCGGCGCCCCCGAGCGCCTGTACCTGAAGACCCCGACGGCCGACCTGCTCGACCACGACCCTGGTCAGGCCGACGAGGCCAACCTCGGGCTGACCTACCGCGACATCGACGACTTCCTCGAGGGTCGCGAGATCGACGACCTGGTCGCCGAGCGGATCGAGGCCCGCTTCCTGCAGACCCGGCACAAGCGGGCGGAGCCCGTCACGATGTTCGACTCGTGGTGGCGCGACTGAGCCACTCCGCAGGGCGGGCGGGGCTCGTGCTCCGGCGTGGCGCGGTCAGTCCCGCTGGGCGACCGCCCGACGGTCCGTGTCCGCGTCGGCGACCTCGTCGGCCGGGGCCTCGGGGGAGGTCGTGACCGGCTGCGTCGCCGCATCGTCGACGAGGGGAGCCTGCGCGTAGCGCTCGTGGTGCTGCTCCGCGACCCAGGAGTCCTGCTCGGCGGCGAGCTCCTGCACCGGCTCGTCGCGCTGCGCACGCCACCGCTCGAGGTCGTTGCGGAAATCGCGTCGGGTGCGCGACGGATGCCGCTGCCACTCGAGCATGCGCTCGCGGAACTCCGCGACGGCGGGGTCGAGCTGGTATCCGAAGGTCGCCGAGGCGCGCTTCAGCTCGTGCAGCTGGTGGGCCGCCCAGTCGGCGGCGACATCCGCTCCGCGCAGCGGCAGCAGGCGGACCTGGATGTCGGCCTGCCCGACGGCCCGATCGGCGAGGACCTGCTCCTGCGGCGTCAGCGAGTTCCACACCGACGCCTCGGTCGCGGCGTCGATGAGCGTCGCGATCGCGGCGTGGCGCAGCTCCCGGTCGCGCTGCCGGATCAGGCCGCGCACGGCGGACCGGGCGATCCACGCCGAGAGCAGCCCGGAGACGAGGACCGAGATGAACACGACGCCGGCCGTGAACAGCACGGGACGGTTCTCGTCCGAGAGGAGCCAGGCGACGATGTCATTCCACCACTGCATGAGCGCAGGCTAGCGCCGCACGGCGGCGGCGCGGCGCACAGGCGACGATGTCATTCCACCACTGCATGAGCGCAGGCTAGCGCCGCACGGCGGCGGCGCGGCGC
>NZ_SDPL01000178.1 GCF_004135055.1 Agromyces binzhouensis
TCGCGGGCACGGCGCGGCCGTCTGGGCGGACGGGGGCGTGCGGTACCCGCGCGACGTCGCGCTCGCGCTCGCCGCGGGCGCGGCATCCGTCATGATCGGCTCCTGGTTCGCGGGCACCATCGAGGCGCCGGGCACGCTCCGTCGCGACGCCGAGGGTCGGGTCTTCAAGGAGAGCTGGGGGATGGCGTCGACGAAGGCGGTCAAGGAGCGCTTCGGCCGGCTCTCGCCCTACGAGCTCGCCCGCAAGGAGCTGTTCGCGGAGGGCATCTCGTCGTCGGCGATCTACCTCGATCCGCTGCGACCCTCGCTCGAGGACCTGCTCGACATGATCACCTCGGGGGTGCGCAGCTCGTTCACCTACGCGGGCGCGCGCAGCGTGCCGGAGTTCCGGGAGCGGGCGCTCGTGGGCATCCAGTCCGCCGCCGGCTACGAGGAGGGCAAGGCGCTCCCGGTCAGCTGGTAGGCGCGTGTGACGGCGGCGTTACGGCTCGGGGACCATCCCGCATCCGCCGATATACTGGCTCGATCATGGACGACCCTCCCTCTGCGACCTCGCCCTGCCATAGACCCACGCCCGTGACCGCGCGGGGAGGTGCGGATGTCTGAGTGGGTACTCCTCGGCATCGGACTCCTCCTCACGATCGGCACGGGCCTCTTCGTTGCGAGCGAGTTCGCGCTCGTGAACCTCGACCGCGCCGACCTCGAGGCCCGGCGCGCCAGGGGTGAAACCCGCCTCGGGCTCACCATCGAGGGCCTCAAGATCACCTCGACGCACCTCTCCAGTGCGCAGCTCGGCATCACGCTGACCACGCTGCTCACCGGCTACACGATGGAGCCGGCGATCTCGTCGCTGCTCGCGGGTCCGCTCGCCGCGATCGGCCTGCCCGAGGCCCTGATCCGGCCGGTCGGCGCGATCACGGCCGTGGTCGTCGCGACCCTGCTGTCGATGATCATCGGCGAGCTCGTCCCGAAGAACTTCGCCCTCGCGCTGCCGCGGCAGACCGCGAAGGTCGTGATGCCGTTCCAGACCGCCTTCACGTGGGTGTTCCGGCCGGCGATCACCGTGCTGAACGGCAGCGCGAACCGCCTGCTCCGCCTCGTCGGCATCGAGCCGAAGGAGGAACTCTCGGGCGCCCGATCGGCCGAGGAGCTCTCGAGCCTGGTGCGACGTTCGGCGAGCGCCGGCCTGCTCGAGCAGGACACCGCGACGCTGCTCGGGCGCACGCTGCGCTTCTCCGAGCACGACGCCTCCGACGTGATGACGCCGCGTCCGCGCGTCGCGGCCGTGCAGCGCACGGAGCCGGCGGAGGCCGTGCTCGAGCTGGCCAGGCAGACCGGGTTCAGCCGCTTCCCCGTGTACGACGAGGACCTCGACGACGTCGTCGGCATCGTGCACGTCAAGCAGGCGGTCGCGGTGCCGCGCGAGAAGCGCGAGGTCGTGCCGGCCTCCGCGCTGCAGTCCGACGCGCTCCGCGTCCCGGAGACGATCAAGCTCGACGCGCTCCTCGGCGAGCTCCGCGGCCGCGGCTACCAGATGGCCGTCGTGGTCGACGAGTACGGCGGAACCGCCGGCGTCGCGACGCTCGAGGACCTCGTCGAGGAGTTGGTCGGCGAGGTCTCCGACGAGCACGACCGGACGCGGGCGGGCGTGGTCCGGCGAGGGGAGTTCGTCAGCTTCCCGGGCATCCTGCGGCCCGACGAGCTGCTCGACCGCACCGGCATCCGGGTGCCGGAGGACGGCGCGTACGAGACCGTCGCCGGGTACGTGATGGCGACGCTCGGACGGCTTCCGGTCGTCGGCGACGAGGTCGAGGTCGAGGGCGGGACGTTCCGCGTGCAGCGGCTCGACGGGCGTCGCATCGACCGGATCCAGTTCTCGCCCGTGACGGTGCCGACCCAGGCGGATGCCGCCCGGGAGTCGGCCGTCGTCGGCGACGATGCGAGGGGGGCGGGCCGATGAGCGACTGGGCGGGACTGGCCTGGCTGTTCGTGCTGCTGCTCGGCAACGCGTTCTTCGTGGGCGCCGAGTTCGCGGTCATCTCCGCGCGGCGCTCGCAGATCGAGCCGCTCGCCGAGCAGGGCAGCCGCAGCGCGCGCACCGCGCTCTGGGCGATGGAGCATGCGACGCTCATGCTCGCGATGAGCCAGCTCGGCATCACGATCTGCTCGCTGCTGATCCTCACGGTCTCGGAGCCCGCGATCCACCACCTCCTCGAGGTCCCGCTCGAGCTGACCGGGTGGTCGCCCGAGGTGGTGTCGACGATCGCCTTCGTCATCGCGCTCCTGCTGGTCTCGTACCTGCACGTGGTCCTCGGCGAGATGGTGCCGAAGAACCTGTCCTTCTCGCTGCCGGATCGCGCGGTGCTGCTGCTCGCCCCGCCGCTCGTGTTCACCGCGAGGGTCTTCCGGCCCGTCATCGTGGCGCTGAACGCGACCGCGAACGGCGTGCTGCGCCTCTTCGGCGTGCAGCCGAAGAGCGAGGCGACCTCGACGTACACGCTCGAGGAGGTCCAGACGATCGTCGTCCAGTCGCGCCGCGAGGGCCTGCTGGTGGATGCGAGCGGGACGTTGACCGCGGCGTTCGAGTTCACGACCAAGAAGGTGCGCGACGTCGCCGTCCAGATGGACGAATTGGTCTGCCTGCCGGCGGACGCCACGCCGGGCGACGTCGAGCGCGCGGTCGCGCGGCGCGGCTTCTCGCGCTACGTGCTCGCGGGCGCGGACGGCGAGCCGGTCGGGTACGTCCACCTCAAGGACGTCATCGACCTCGACGACGACGAGTTCGACGATCCGATCCCGGCCAAGCGCGTCCGCAGGGTCGTCTCGATCTTCGACGGCACCGACCTCGAGGACGCGCTGGCCAGCATGCGCCGCCTCGGGACGCACCTGGCGCGTGCGTTCGACGACCAGGGGCGGACGACCGGCGTCATCTTCCTCGAGGACATCATCGAGGAACTCGTCGGCGAGGTGCAGGATGCCACCCGGAGGGGGTGAGGCGGCCGCCTCCCGGTCGGCGTAGACTCGCCCCGTCTCCGAGAGATGAGGTGGTCTCATGTTTGAGAACTCCATGGCCATGACCGTGCTTGCGGCATCCGACCTGGAACGGGCGAAGGCGTTCTGGCACGACGTCTTCGGCCTCGATCCGGTCCAGACGGACACGGGCGGTGGGGCGGTCTACGTGATCGGCTCCGCGGCCGTCCTCGTGTACGAGTCGGAGTTCGCCGGCACCAACAAGGCGACCGCCTTCTCGATCATGACCGACGACCTCGACCGCGACATGGCCGCCCTCCGCGAGAAGGGCGTCGTCTTCCACGACTACGACCTCCCCGAGCTCAAGACCGTCGACGGCGTCGCCCGGATGGGCGACGACGAGAGCGGCGAGCGCGGAGCATGGTTCGACGACAGCGAGGGCAATATCATCGCGCTCGCCACGCCGATCGGCGTCTCGCTCGACGAGGCGCGGGCCATGCTGACCGGGTCGACCGCCTGAGCGTCCGACTCACCACTCGCCGTCGTTGACCTCCGGCCTCGCCCGGCGGTACTGCGGCGGCCAGATCGCCGCGCCCGCACCGAGCTCGTTCGCGGCGCGCAGCGCGAGGTGCGGGTCGCGCATCATCGCCTTGCCGAACATGACCGCGTCGGCCGCGCCGGACGCCACGAGGCGCTCGGCCTGCTCGGGCGTCGTGATCCGGCCGACGGCGGAGACCGACACGCCGGCCCGCCCGCGCACGAACTCCGCGTGCGCGGCCTGGTAGCCCGGGCCGACGGGGATCCGCACGTCGCGGACGAGCCCACCGGTCGAGATGTCGAACAAGTCGGCGCCCGCCTCCGCGGCCCATCCGGCCACGGTCGAGGTCTGCTCCTCGTCCCAACCGCCCGGTGCCCAGTCGGTCGCGGAGAAGCGCACGAACATCGGCATCCGCTCGCCGATCTCAGCGCGCACGGCGCGCACGATCTCGAGGAGCAGGCGCGCCCGGCCGCGGAGGTCGCCGCCCCAGCCGTCGTCTCGCACGTTCGAGAGCGGTGACAGGAACTGGTGCACGAGGTAGCCGTGCGCGGCGTGGACCTCGACGACGTCGAAGCCCGCCTCGACCGCGCGCCGAGCGGCCGCGCGGAACTCCTCGATCACCCCGAGGATGCCCGCCTCGTCGAGCGCGACCGGCGTGCGGAGCCCGTCGAAGGCGATCTCCGACGGCGCCACCGT
Organism: Agromyces binzhouensis; assembly: GCF_004135055.1. Classification (GTDB taxonomy): domain Bacteria; phylum Actinomycetota; class Actinomycetes; order Actinomycetales; family Microbacteriaceae; genus Agromyces; species Agromyces binzhouensis. The sequence continues at coordinate 4,205 of NZ_SDPL01000178.1, forward strand.
GGTCCAGCCGCCCTCGTCGAGCGGCTGCGACCCGGTCCCCCGCACCGTCTCGGGCCACACCGACGCCTTGCGGCCCGCGTGCGCGAGCTGGATCCCCGACGCGGCGCCCTGCGAGCGGATGAACCGCGTGATGCGCGCCCACGCCGCGACCTGCGCGTCGTTCCACAGGCCAGTGTCGTAGTCCGAGATGCGTCCCTCGGGACTCACCGCGGTCGCCTCGGCGATCACCAGGCCGGCACCGCCCGCCGCCATCGAGCCGAGGTGGACCAGGTGCCAGTCGTGCGGCACGCCGTCGCGCTCGGTCACCGAGTACTGGCAGAGCGGAGGCACCCAGACCCGGTTGCGGATCTCGAGACCCCTGATCCGGATCGGGCGGAAGAGGGCCGGTGCGTCGTGCTCCTCGGCCACGGCTCGGTCGTCGCGGATCATTCGGCGAGCCCCCGGAGCCACGACTCGAGGCCGGAGGCATCCGTGAACACGTGGCCGGAACCGCCGACCGCGATCGCGCCGTCGACGTTCACCGACTTGTTGTCGACGAACAGGAGCTGGTCGGCGGTGATGCCGAGCTCGCGCATCACCAGCCGGAAGATCTCGCCCTCGGGCTTCACCATGCCCAGTTCGCCGCTCACGAAGACCGCCTCGAACAGCGGCGCGAACGAGCCGTGGCGCAGCCAGCCGCCGAAGTCGGCCCCGGCGTTGGAGAGCAGCGCGAGGCGGGTCCCGCCCGCGCGGAGCGCGTGCAGGATGCGGAGCGTCGCGGGGTCCACGCTGAGCCAGCCGCGGTGGTCGATCGCCCACAGCTCGTGGCGGTCCACCTCGGTCCAGTCCGCGCCGAGGTCGTCGGCCACCCTCGCCCAGTAGTCGGCGATCGCGAGCGTCCCGCGGTCGAGCTCGTCGCGATGCGCCCAGTACGCGGTCCAGAACGCCTCGGCGCCGTCGACCGCGATGCCGGCCCTCGCCAGGAGCGCGGCGCGATCGGCATCGGACGGCGAACGCGAGATCACCTCGCCGTAGTCGAACACGACCACTCGGGGCGACAGGGCGATCGGCGAGGGAATGGTCGCAGGCATGCCCATCAACCTATCGTTGGGAGCATGGCAACCGGGACCTGGCGAGAATGGACCGCCGACGACGCATCCGACTGGCTGGCCGAGCCGGGCGCGGGCGACGACAAGTACCGCCGAGGGGTCCTCGGAGTCATCACGGGCTCGGCCGACTATCCCGGTGCGGCCGTGCTGGGCGTCGAGGCCGCCCACCGCGCCGGGGTCGGCATGGTGCGCTTCACGGGTCCGCGGGCGGTGCGTCGGGCGGTGCTCGCCGCCCGACCCGAGACCGTCGCCGTGGCGGGACGCGTGCAGGCCTGGCTCCTCGGCTCGGGCATGGACTCGACCAATCGCTCCTTCCGGCTCGCCGGCGAACTCCAGCACGCACTGGCATCGGGCCTGCCGTCCGTCCTCGATGCCGGAGGGCTCGACCTCGTGGGCTCCCACACGGGTCCGACCGTGATCACGCCGCACAGCCGCGAGCTCGCCCGGCTGCTGCACGACCGGGACACCGCGTGCACCGTCGAGGAGATCGACGCCGATCCGGCCGGATGGGCCGAGCGCACGGCGCACCAGCTCCAGGTCGCCGTCCTCCTGAAGGGAGCCGTCACGCACGTGTGCGACCCCGACGGCATCCGGTTCACGGTCACGGCGTCGACGCACTGGCTCGCGAGCGCGGGCACCGGGGACGTCCTCGGCGGCATCATCGGCGCACTCGCGGCCACGCACCACGAGCGACTCGCGCGCGACGCCTCGGCGATCACGCATCTCGCCGCGACGGCGGCCCTCGTCCACTCGGAGGCGGCGCGCCGGGCGAGCGAGGCGTGGGAGGGCG
>NZ_SDPL01000179.1 GCF_004135055.1 Agromyces binzhouensis
CGCCCGTGCCGCGCCGCGCCTGGCTCGGCGGGTACACGCTCGTCGGCGCGCTGGCGATCCTCCTGGTTCTCGTGCTCGCGGCGGTCGGTGCGCTGCTCGGCTCGCTCGCGGCGGACGACCCCGCCGCCTCGGCGGAGAACGCGCTGAAGTCGGCCCTCGCCCAGGCGCCCGCCGCGCTCGTCTTCCTCGGCCTGGGCCTGCTCGTCTTCGTCCTGACGCCGAGGCTCACCATCCCCGTGGGATGGGCGCTGCTCGCCGCCGGCGCGTTCTTCGGCATCTTCGGCGAGATCCTCGGCCTGCCCGACTGGATGCACGACCTGTCGCCGTTCGCCCACGCGCCGCTGCCCGTCGGCGGCGAGGTGGACTGGACGGGCGGCTTCTGGATGCTGGGCGTCTCGGCTGCGGCGATCGCCCTGGCGGTGGTCGCGATGGGACGGCGCGAGCTCACGACCGACGGCTGAGACGCAGCCCCGCGGCATCCGCGTAGCCTTGACGGGTGGACTGCGCCTACTTCGACGCGGGGCGATGCCGGTCGTGCTCGCTCATGGGGCGCCCGTACCCGGTGCAGCTCGCCGACAAGCAGGCGCGCGCCGAGGAGCTCCTCGCCGCGTTCGACGTGCCGGCCTGGCTGCCCCCGGTCGCGAGCGGCGAGCGCGACTACCGCAACAAGGCCAAGATGGTCGTCGGCGGGACGGTGGGTGCGCCGACGATCGGCATCCTCGACGCCGACGGCCACGGCGTCGACCTGCAGGCGTGCGGCATCTGCTCCCCCGGTCACCGGGCGGCGTTCCCGGTGCTCGCCCGGTTCATCTCGCTCGCCCGGATCACCCCGTACGACGTGAGCGCCCGTCGCGGCGAACTGAAGCACCTCATCGTGACGGAGTCGCCGGACGGCGAGCTCATGGTGCGGTTCGTGCTCCGCTCGACCGAGCCGCTCGGACGCATGCGCAAGCACCTGCCGACCCTCCTCGCCGAGCTCCCGCAGGCGCGCGTCGTCACCGCCAACCTCCTGCCCGACCACAAGGCCGTGCTCGAGGGCCCCGACGAGGTCGTGCTCACCGCGGCCGACACGCTGCCGATGCGCCTCAACGACGTGACCATGCACCTGCGGCCGCAGAGCTTCTTCCAGACGAACACCGCGATCGCCGAGGCCCTCTACGCCGAGGCCCGCGACTGGATCCGCGACCTCGCGCCCGAGGACGCCTGGGACCTCTACTCCGGCGTCGGCGGCTTCGCGCTGCACCTGGCCGGCGCCGACACCGCGGTCACCGGCATCGAGACGAGCGTCGAGGCGGTCGCGAGCGCCGAGCTGAGCCGGACGGATGCCGCGCTCTCGCGCGTGCGCTTCGCCGCTGGCGATGCGACCGAGTTCGCGCTGGCCGCGCCGTCCGCCCCCGACCTCATCGTCGTGAACCCGCCACGGCGCGGGATCGGCGCCGAGCTCGCGGGCTGGCTCGAGCGGTCGGACGCCGCGCACGTGCTCTACTCGTCGTGCAACGCCGCCTCGCTCGCGAGGGACCTCGCGGCGATGCCGTCGCTGCGCCCCGTGAAGGCGCGCGTGTTCGACATGTTCCCGCAGACGACGCACTTCGAGGTGATGGTGCTCCTCGAACGGGTCTCCCCGGCCGGGTAGGACCCGGTCAGGCTCCGGCCGCGAGCTCCCGTGCGCGGGCGAGCGCGGCGTCGGTCGCGCGACCGAAGAGCCCGGCGAGGTCGGCCTCCTCGAGCACGGCGATCGCGCGTTCGGTCGTGCCCTTCGGGCTCGTGACGCGTCGGCGCAGCTCGGCGGGGTCGTCGACGGATGCCGCGAGCAGCTCGCTCGCGCCCCGGAACGTGCCCTGCACCATCACGGCAGCCTGCTCGGGCGTGAAGCCCTTCGCGATCGCTGCCCGTTCGAGCGCCTCGATGAGCAGGAATACGTACGCCGGGCCGGACCCGGAGATCGTCGAGAGCGCATCGAGCTGCGACTCGGGGACGACGAGCACGTCGCCGACCGTCTCGAACAGCGACACGACGAGCGCGAGGTCGTCCTCCGACGAGCGCGTGCCCGCCGAGACGCCCGTGACGGCCCGGCCGACGACCGCGGGGGTGTTGGGCATCGTGCGCACCACGGCGACGTGCTCGGGCAGGTGCGCCTCGAACGTCTCGACCGTGACGCCCGCGGCGACGCTCACGACGATCGTGCCGGGCTCGAGCGCGTCGGCGATCTCGTCGAGCAGGTCGGGCACCATAGCGGGCTTCACGGCGACCACGACGAGCTTCGCGCCGGCGACCGCGCGGCGGTTCGCCGCGGCATCCGCCTCGGTCGCGTAGGCCGTCACGCGCGACTCGTCGGCGAACTCGGCGGCGCGCGATGCCGAGCGGTTCGTGGCTCGGATCCCGTCGACGGCGACGTGCGGCTGGAGCAGTCCGGCGAGGACCGCTCGAGCCATCGACCCCGCTCCGAGGAAGGCGATCGCGGGCAGGTCAACGGGTTGCGAGGGGGCCATGGCAGCCATCCTAGGATTGGCGCATGAGCGCATCCGGCGGCACGAAGGCGATCCTGGCGGCATTCCTCGCGAACACGGGCATCGCCGTGACGAAGTTCATCGCGTGGTTCTTCTCGGGGTCGGCGTCGATGCTCGCGGAGGCGGTCCACTCGGTGGCGGACGCCGGCAACCAGCTGCTGCTCTTCTTCGGCGGTCGTCAGGCCAAGCGCGAGGCCGATCGCGAGCACCCGTTCGGGTACGGCCGCGAGCGCTACGTGTACGCGTTCGTCGTGTCGATCATCCTGTTCTCGGTCGGCGGCGTGTTCTCGATCTACGAGGGCATCGACAAGCTCACGCACCCGCACGAGCTCGAGGTGCCGTGGCTGCCCATCCTCGTGCTCGCCATCGCGATCGTGCTCGAGTCGCTCTCCCTGCGCACCGCCGTGAAGGAGTCGAACCGGATCCGCGGCAAGCAGAACTGGGTCCAGTTCGTCCGTCGCGCGAAGGCGCCCGAGCTGCCCGTGGTGCTCCTCGAGGACGTCGCCGCCCTGACCGGCCTGTTCTTCGCGCTCCTGGGTGTCGGCCTCACCGTGATCACGGGCGACTCGACCTTCGACGCGATCGGCACGCTCATGATCGGCACGCTGCTCATCGTCGTGGCGATCATCCTCGGCATCGAGACGAAGAGCCTGCTCGTGGGCGAGGGGGCGAACGAGGCCGACGTGGCGAAGATCCGGGAGGCGATCCTCGCCGGGCCCGAGGCCGAGCGGATCATCCACATGAAGACCCTCTACCTCGGCCCCGACGAGCTGCTCGTCGCCGCGAAGCTCGGCTTCCACGGCGGCGAGAGCCTGGCCGAGGTGTCGACGGCGATCAACGTCATCGAGCAGCGCATCCGGCGCGCGGTGCCGTCGGCGCGCGTGATCTACGTCGAACCCGACATCTACGTCGATCCGAACCTCACCGCGCCGCCCACCGACGCGATCGTCATCAAGGGCCTCGAATGACGGATGCCGCCGGCACGGCCGGCCGCCCCATCGCCCTGGTGCTCCGCCACGACTCCGCGATCGGCCTGGGCAACCTCGGGCCGACCCTCGAGGCGCACGGCTACGAGGTGCGGTTCCTCGACGCGCCGAACGAGGACGTCACCGCGGTCGACCCGCTGGCACCCGACCTGATCGTGGTGCTCGGCGGCGACGAGGGCGTCTACCAGGCCGACGAGTACCCCTACCTCGCCGACGAGATCGAGCTCCTCCGCCGCCGCATCGCCGCCGAGGCGCCGGTGTTCGGCGTGTGCCTCGGCGCGCAGCTGCTCGCGGCGGCGCTCGGCGCCGACGTGTACCGCGGCCCGCGCAAGGAGGTCGGCTGGCTCGGCGTCGAGCTCACCGACGCGGGCGAGGACTCGCCCGTGCGGCACGCGGCCGGCGTGCGGTTCGTCCAGTGGCACGGCGACACGTTCGACCTGCCCGAGGGCGTCGAGCGGCTCGCGGGGTCGCCCCAGTACGCCAACCAGGCGTTCCGCCGCGGCGACTGGCTCCTCGCGGTGCAGTTCCACCCCGAGGTCGATCGCGAGATCCACGAGGACTGGCTTGCCGCCTGGGGCGACGAGCTGCCGGAGTACGGGCTCTCGGTCGACGGCATGCGCGAGCTGCAGGCCTCGTGCGGCCCCGCCGCCGGGGCCGCATCCGCGGCGATCCTCGGCGAGTTCGTCGAGGGCCTCGCGCGGCGCGGCGAGCTGCCTCGCGCGAGCTGATTCAGCCCGCGCCGGTCGGGCGACGCAGCGGGTCCTCGAAGAAGTCGCGCAGCAGGCGCGCCGCGGCATCCGCCTCGACCCCCGCGTAGACCTCGACCCGGTGGTTCAGCCGTCGATCGCGCAGCACGTCGTAGACCGAGCCGGCGGCGCCGGCCTTCTCGTCCCACGCGCCGAACACGACGGTCGGCAGGCGTGCGGCGAGGATCGCGCCCGCGCACATCACGCACGGCTCGAGCGTGACGACGAGCGTGCAGTCGGTGAGGTGGCGGTCGCCGGTGACGCGTGCGGCCTCGCGGATGGCGAGGAGTTCGGCATGCGCCGTCGGGTCCTCGTGGAGTTCGCGCTCGTTGCGCCCGGTCGCGATGACCGCGCCGTCGCGGACCACGACGGCGCCGACGGGCACGTCGCCCGTGACGAGGGCGGCGGATGCCTCGGCGAGGGCCAGCCGCATCCATTCGACGTGCTCAGGGCGCTGCACCGGCATCCGTTCGCCCCTTCTCATCGGCGGAACCCCCGCAACTAGACTCGAGCCTATGCGAGTCCACGTTGCCGACCACCCGCTCGTCACCCACAAGCTCACGGTGCTCCGCGACGAGAACACGCCCTCGCCGGTGTTCCGGTCGCTCGTCGAGGAGCTGATGACGCTCCTCGCGTACGAGGGCACGCGCGAGGTGCGCGTCGAACCGCTCGACATCGTGACGCCGGTCGCCCCGACGACGGGTGTGCGCATCGCCGACCCGAAGCCGCTCATCGTGCCGATCCTCCGCGCGGGGCTCGGCATGCTCGAGGGCATGGTCAAGCTGCTGCCGTCGGCCGAGGTCGGGTTCCTGGGCATGGCTCGCAACGAGGAGACGCTCGAGCCGACCACGTACGCGGAGCGCCTGCCCGACGACCTCTCGGGTCGGCAGTGCTTCGTGCTCGACCCCATGCTCGCCACCGGCGGCTCCCTGATCGCGGCGATCGACTTCCTGCTCGCGCGCGGGGCGACGGATGTCACGGCGATCTGCATCCTCGCGGCGCCCGAGGGCCTGCAGGCCGTCGAGCAGGCGATGGCGGGACGAGACGTCACGGTCGTGCTCGGCGCAGTGGACGAACGGCTCAACGAGCACGGCTACATCGTGCCGGGCCTCGGTGACGCGGGCGACCGGTTGTACGGCACCGTCTGACCTCGTCCGCGGCTCGCGCGTCACGGCGCGGCAATGGCCGACATTTCGTGTTACGAACCCCTCACCTCGCAGGATCTTCGCTGTGAGACACGCCGACGCGGAAGCGATCTGGCAAGATTCGAGAAACTCGCGCCTCGTCGAAGGATCTTCTGCGGGCGACCACGGCGTCGTCTGACCTCCTCCCTCGCGGTCGCCCCTCGCGCACCGCGTGCGACGTCACACACGGTCACCGGAGGGTCACGGTTTGACACATCCGGGGGCGTGGGTTTGACTTTCGCTCATGACTGACACCGCACGCTCCCTGACCGCCGTCGAGGCTCAGTGGACTGCCGGCACGATGATGCCGGCGCGTGCGCCCATGTGTTGTCGAATGTGCCGCTGACCAGCGAACCCCCGCCGAGCACGCGACCGATCCCACCCCGATCGGAACGGCTCCGTCGAACCCGACTCCCCCTGATCGGGTTCTCCCCGGCCCGATCGGGCCATTCGCTCCGACCCCGCTGCGACGGGGCCGTCGACGCATCTTCAGCACAAGGATCCGCCATGTCTGCCACCCTCGCTCCCGCCGTCCGCACCGCTCACCCGGCCGCCCGCCCCGCGCACCCGGCCGCGTTCCGACCCCAGCCGGTCGCCGCACGACCCGAGGCCCCGGCGGCC
>NZ_SDPL01000018.1 GCF_004135055.1 Agromyces binzhouensis
GCCTCGGGCTCAGCGCCGCCGTCGCGAGTGCGCGGCCCGCCCGTTCGTGCCGCCGACCTCGACGAGCACGTCGAGCAACCGCTCGGCGGAGGCGCCCCAGGTGAACCGGCGCGCGACGTCGACGGATGCCTCGGACCGCCGTTCCCACTCCCCGGGCGCGTCGAGCGAGGCGATCGCGCGAGCCGCGGCATCCGCGTCGTCGACGGCGAAGTAGGTCGCCGCCTCGCCGCCGATCTCGCGGAAGATCGGGATGTCGCTCACGACGACGGGCGTGCCGAGCCGCATCGCCTCGACGAGCGGGATGCCGAAGCCCTCGGCCTTCGACGCCGTGACGAGCGCCGTCGCGCCGGAGAGCACTCGCGCGTACTCCTCGTCGGTCGCTCCGTCGTGGAACACGAGTCGCGCCTCGGGCGCCATGCGGGTCAGCCTCTGCCGCTGCTCGTCGGAGACGCGGCTCATGAGGTGCAGTTCGTGGTCGGGCAACTGCGACACCGCGCGCACGAGCGTCTCGACGCCCTTGTACGACATGAACGAGCCCATGTAGACGAGCCGGCCGCCCTCGGGACGGGCGCGCGGCAGCCGTGGCGTGCCGATCTCGTCGGCGGCGTTCTGGACGACCGTGAGCGGTCGCTTCGTGAGGCGGTGCTTCCGGATGAGGCCCGCGCTCGTCTCGGACACCGTCACGACCGCGTCCGCGCGGTTCAGGAGCATCCGCTGCGGCCACCACATCAGGTGGTACAGCCGCCACAGCACCCGCACGAAGGCCGGCAGGTCGCGCGGCGGGGTGCGGTTCTCGTAGTAGATCAGGTCGTGCAGCGTCAGCACCAGGCCGTAGTCGCGCCCCCACGAGCCCATGGTCTGCATGGGCGAGAAGACGACGTCGGGCCGGAGCTTGCGCACCTGGCGGGCGACCCACGGCTCGCGCACGCTCGTCGGCCCGCTCACGATCTCCCACGGCAGCGCGGGCAGCTTGTCGAGCTGCCGGTGGTCGCTGATCAGCATGGTGAGCGGATGCCGCTCGGCGAGTTCGGCGACGATGCCCGCCGTGAACCGGCTGATGCCGTCGTGGTGGTCGATCCGGACGTACCGGCAGTCGACGACGAGCCTCACGCCCGCTCCCCCTCGACGAACACGCGGATGTGTCCCGCCGCCTCGCCGGGCGTCTCGTAGTGGATCAGGTGGCCGACGTCGGGGATGACGGCGAGCGTCGCGTCCTCGAAGAGCGGCCGCAGCCGGTACTGGGCCTCGAGCGGCGTGACGTCGTCCTCCTCTGCGACGACGAGCAGGGTGGGAGTGGAGATCGCGGGTGCGTACTCGCGCACGTCGTGGCCGACGGATGCCTCGAACGCCTGGAGGACGGCGTCGCGGTCGTCGAACGCGGAGAAGTACCGGTCGTGCTGGTCGTGGATGAAGCGTCGCAGCTCCGGATCGCGGGTCTTGGCCATCGTGACGCTCATGACCCGCACGATCGCGCCGTTGCGGAGCAGTGCGAAGCCGGCGCGTTCGGGGAGGGCCGCGGCGGCCCGGTAGTAGCCGACGGCGAGCCTCGTCATGATCGCGCGCGGCCCCTCGAGCGCGGGCGCCCCGATCGGGTTGAGCAGGATGAGACGGTCGGGCGCGAGGCCGGCTGCCACCGCGGCGCTCGTGACGATCGAGCCGAACGAGTGGCCGAGCAGGGTCCATTCGCCGGCGTGCGCCGCGGCATCCGCCACGCCCGTCTCGTCGACGAAGGCGACGAGCCAGTCGGCGTACGCATCGATGTCGTGCGGTCGGTCGGCGAACGTCGACGACGCGCCGAACCCGGGCAGGTCGGGGATGATCACGCGGTATCCGGGGAGCTTCGCCACGATCGGCTCGAGGCCGTGGTGGTCTCCGCGGAAGCCGTGCACCGCGACGATGACGGGGCCGTCCTCCGGCCCGTACTCCCACCATGCGGTCTCGCTGCCCCGGACGAGGGCACGGTGCTCGCGGACGGGGATCCGCGCGAGGTCGACGGCGTACGGTGAGGCGATCATCCCCAGCATCCTACGGCGCGTCACCTGGGCACTGTCGGAGGCCGCCGATACCGTGACCGGCATGGAGCCCTCCCCCGTCGCATCCTGGGCCCACACCCTCGCGGTGTTCGACCTCGAGACCACCGGCATCGACATCGACACGTGCCGCATCGTCACCGCCCACGTCGGCGTGATCGGGGCCGACGGGGCCGTCCTCGAGCAGCGCCAGTGGCTCGTCGACCCCGGCGTCGAGATCCCGACGGCGGCCACGCTCATCCACGGCGTGACGACCGAGCGGGCGCGACTCGAGGGGCGGCCCGCCGCGCAGGCGGTCGCCGAGATCATCGACGCGCTGCGGGATGCCGCGGGCCGCGGCTACCCGATCGTCGCCTACAACGCCGCATACGACCTGTCCGTGCTGCACCGCGAGGCCGAGCGCTACGCGCACGACGCGTTCCGCGGCCCGGGCTTCGTGATCGACCCGCTCGTGATCGACAAGGCCGTCGACCGCTTCCGGCGCGGCAAGCGGACACTGACGGCGGCCTGCGAGCACTACGGGGTCGAACTCACCGCGGCGCACGACGCGGGCGCCGACGCGATCGCCGCGGGCCGGGTCGCCCAGGCCATCGCCCGTTCGTTCCCCGAGGTCGCGGCGACGACGATCGCCGAGCTCCACGCCAGCCAGGTCGACTGGTCGCGCGAGCAGGCCGAGAGCTACCAGGAGTGGCGGCGGATGAACGGCGAGCCCGAGTTCACCACGTCCGGGGCGTGGCCGCTCCGCTGAATCCGGGCCGGAAGTCCGTCGCGCCGCAGCGCCCGAGGTGGGAGTCTTGAGCCATGGCGGAACGACTCCCCGAACGCCCAGCGACCGACGCGCTCGTCGAGTCGAGCGCCCTCTGGATCCTGGGCGACAGCCCGCCCGGCTTCCTCGTCGACGCGGCCGTCGAGGCCACCGTCGCCGGGCTCGACTCTCCCGCGCTGCACGAGCTCGCCGGCATGTCCGACGCGGACTCGCCGTGGGACCTCCGGGAGGCACTCGGACGTGCGCTCTCCGAACTCGGGACCGCCGTGCCCGACCCGCGGGACCCGGCCACGCTGCGGCTCGCGCTCCGCGAGCTCGCCGCGCAGTTCCTGCACGAGCGCATCTCGATCCGCGAGCTCGTCGACCGCGCGCGCTCGGTGATCGACGAGGGCACGGGCACGCCGCACGAGGCGGCGGCACTGCTCGCCGCGGGCGAGGCGCTCGATGCCGGGCGCATCACCGCGCATCAGGCGCAGCTCGACGCGCTCGACTGGGCCGCGGGGCTCACCCGGGCATGACGAAGGGGCGGGCGACCGGAGTCGCCCGCCCCTGTCGTGGAGCGTCTTACGCGCCGAAGCCCTTGAAGCGCTTGTTGAACTTCTCGACGCGACCCGCCGAGTCCATGATGCGCTGCTTGCCCGTGTAGAACGGGTGCGAGGCCGACGAGATCTCGACGTCGATCACCGGGTAGGTCTCGCCGTCGAGCTCGATGGTCTTGTCGCTCGTGACCGTCGAGCGGGTGAGGAACGTCTCGCCCGAGGCGAGGTCGCGGAAGACGACGGCGTTGTACTCGGGGTGGATGTCGGTCTTCATGAGAATCCTTGCTTGATCGGATGTTGGGGTCATCCCGCCTCGAGGGCAGGGAAGTGCGTCGGCCTTTGGCCAAAACACGATTCTAGCAGAGACGGGCCTCTCGGTGCGTCACCGTGCGGCGCGCGCCGTGTAGCGGCCGTCTCGCTCGCTGAGCTCGATCGGCATGCCGAAGGTGTCGCTGAGCGTCTCGGACGTGAGCGCCTCGGCGATCGGTCCCGCCGAGCGGATCCCGCCGTCGGCGAGGAGCAGGGCGTGCGTGAAGCCCTCGGGGATCTCCTCGACGTGGTGGGTCACCATGACGATCGCGGGCGACGACTTCGAGGACGCATAGCCGCCGAGGAGCGCGACGAGCTCCTCGCGAGCGCCGAGGTCGAGGCTCGCCGCCGGCTCGTCGAGCAGCAGCAGTTCGGGATCGGTCATGACCGAACGCGCGATCTGCACCCGCTTCTGCTCTCCGTCCGACAGGCTGCCGAAGCGGCGCTCCGCGAAGCCGTCGAGGCCCCATTCCTTGAGCACGCGCTGCGCACGACGGTCGTCGATCGACTCGTACTCCTCGTTCCATCGGCCGGTGACCGAGTACGCCGCGGTGAGCACGGTGTCGAGCACGCTCTCGTTCCGCGGGATGAGCCGGGCCATCGCCGTCGAGGCGAACCCGATCATCGGGCGAAGCTCGAACACGTCGACCTTGCCGAGCGCCTCCTGCAGCACCTCGACCGAGCCGCGCGTGGGGTGCATCGCGGCCGCGGCGATCTGGAGCAGCGTGGTCTTGCCCGCGCCGTTCGGCCCGAGGACCACCCAGCGCTCGTCGGAGGCCACGTTCCAGTCGATGTCGTCGAGGATCGTGTTGCCATCGCGAATCACCGACACATGCTGGAACTGCAGAACCGTAGACGCCATGGTCTCCAGCCTAGTGGGACCCGGCGGACGGACCCGCGCACGCGGCACCCCTCAGCGGCCCGCCAGGACGCGCTCGTAGAGCGCCCGCGTCTCGGCCGCGATCGCGTCCCACGCGAAGTGCTCCTCCGCGCGCCGTCGGCCCGCCGCGCCCATTTCGCGCGCGCGGTCGGGATCGGCGACCACGCGTTCGAGCGCAGCGGCGAGATCGGCGACGAACCGGTCGGGATCGAGCGGCGTACCGGTGCCGTCGTCGTGCTGCTCGATGGGCACGAGCACGCCCGTCACGCCGTCGTCGACGACCTCGGGGATACCGCCCGTCGCCGTGCCGACGACCGCCGCGCCGCACGCCATCGCCTCGAGGTTCACGATGCCGAGCGGCTCGTACACCGAGGGGCAGACGAAGCACGTCGCCGCGGTGAGGAGCGCCGTGAGCTCGTTCCTCGGCAGGTGCCGGTCGATCCAGACCACGCCCTGGCGCGTCTCGGCGAGATCGTCGACGAGCCCCGAGACCTCGGCCATGATCTCCGGGGTGTCGGGCGCCCCGGCGCACAGCACGAGCTGCACGTCGTCGGGCAGGGATCGCGCCGCGCGCAGCAGGTACGGCAGGCCCTTCTGCCGCGTGATCCGGCCGACGAACACGATCGACGGGCGGTCGGGGTCGAGCCCGAGCGATCGCGCCAGGTCGGGGTCGTCGTTGGGGCGCCAGTCGGCGAGGTCGATGCCGTTGTACACGACCGAGACCTTCGCCGGGTCGATGTCGGGGTACGAGCGCAGGATGTCGCGGCGCATCCCGTCGCTCACGGCGATCACGGCGTCCGCGTCCTCGAACGAGGCGCGCTCGACCCAGCTCGAGACGCGGTAGCCCCCGCCGAGCTGTTCGGCCTTCCAGGGTCGGAGCGGCTCGAGGCTGTGGGCGGTGACGACATGCGGGATGCCGTGCAGCGCCTTGGCGGTGAAGCCCGCGAAGTTCGCGTACCAGGTGTGCGAGTGCACGAGGTCGGCGCCCGAGGCATCCTGCGCCATCAGGAGGTCGACCCCCATGGTCGACAGCGCGGCGTTCGCGCCCGCGAACTCGGTCGGCGTCGGGTACGCCGTCGTCCCGGCCTCGTCGCGCGGCGCACCGAAGCACCGCACCCGCACGTCGATGTCGCGGCGGAGTGCGCGCACGAGCTCGGCGACGTGCACGCCGGCTCCACCGTAGATCTCGGGCGGGTATTCGCGCGTGAGCAGGTCGACTCGCATGCGGCCACGTTAGTCCGAATCGGTCGCGCGCCGTCAAGAGTTGCGGTCACGCGCCGTCAACCACCTGTCGTCGGCGGCGTCCTGCTGACTACGCTGGGCACATGGCTACGCGGAAGATCTTCGGAATCGTGCTCGCGGGCGGCGAAGGCAAGCGCCTCATGCCCCTGACCGAGGACCGCGCCAAGCCCGCGGTGCCGTTCGCGGGCCAGTACCGCCTCATCGACTTCGCGCTGTCGAACCTGATCAATTCGGGGCTCCAGCAGATCGTGGTGCTCACCCAGTACAAGTCGCACAGCCTCGACCGGCACGTGTCGCAGACCTGGCGCCTCGACGGCATGCTGGGCTCGTACGTGGCATCCGTGCCGGCGCAGCAGCGCCTCGGCAAGCGGTGGTTCTCGGGGTCGGCCGACGCGATCCTGCAGAGCCTCAACCTGATCTACGACGAGCAGCCCGACATCATCGTCGTCGTCGGCGCCGACCACGTCTACCGCATGGACTTCAGCCAGATGATCCAGGCGCACATCGACTCGGGCGCCGAGGCGACCGTCGCCGCCATCCGCCAGCCGATCTCGCTCGCCAACCAGTTCGGCGTCATCGAGGTCGACGCGAATTCGCCGGACCGCATCCACCGCTTCCTCGAGAAGCCGAGCGACCCCGACGGGCTGCCCGACTCGCCGGGCGAGGTGTTCGCCTCGATGGGCAACTACGTCTTCAACGCCGACGCGCTGATCGACGCCGTGCTGCAGGACGGCGAGCGGACCGACTCCAGCCACGACATGGGCGGCGACATCATCCCCGCCTTCGTGTCCCAGGGCAAGGCGGGCGTCTACGACCTCAAGGGCAACGAGGTGCCCGGCTCGACCGACCGGGACCGCTACTACTGGCGCGACGTGGGGACGATCGACTCCTTCTTCGAAGCCCACCAGGACCTCATCTCGGTGCTGCCCGTCTTCAACCTGTACAACCAGGAATGGCCGATCTTCAGCCAGCAGGTCAACTCGCCTCCCGCGAAGTTCACGCGCGACGCGCGCGGCTCGCTCGGCACCGTGATCGACTCGATCGTCTCGCTCGGCTCGGTCATCTCGGGCGCGCACGTCGAGCGCAGCGTCCTCGGTCCGTGGGCGATCGTCGGCTCGGGCGCGAACGTGTCCGACTCGATCCTGTTCGACCGTGCCCGCATCGAGGCGGGGGCGACGGTGCGACGTGCCATCCTCGACAAGGAGGTCGTCGTCGAGGCCGGTGCGCACATCGGCGTCGACCGAGCCGAGGACCGCGCGCGCGGCTTCGTCGTCACCGACAGCGGCATCACCGTCGTGGGCAAGGGGTCCCACGTGCGGAAGCACGCGTGAGCCACGGCACCACCGGCCGCTCCGGCGGCCTCCTCGTCGTGCTCGACGCCGATTCGACCCTGATCCGCGAGGAGGCCATCGAGCTGCTCGCCGAAGCCGCGGGAAGCCTCGAGCACGTGGCGGCCGTGACCGAGCGCGCGATGCGCGGCGAACTCGACTTCGCCGCGAGCCTGCGCGAGCGGGTCGCGACCCTCGCCGGCCTGCCGGTCACCGAGGTGCTCGCGGCGCGCGCGCGGCTCACGCCCACGGCGGGCGTGGAGGAACTCATCGGCGGAGTGCACGCCGCGGGCGGTCGCATCGGCGTGGTCTCCGGCGGATTCCACGAGCTGCTCGACCCGCTCGCCGAGCGTCTCGGGCTCGACTTCTGCCGCGCGAACCGACTCGACGTCGAGGGCGACCGGCTCACCGGTCGGGTGCTCGGCGACATCGTCGACGCGGAGGCGAAGCGGCGCGCGCTCGAGGAGTGGTCGGCAGCCTCCGGCACGCCGCTCACGCGCACGATCGCGGTCGGCGACGGGGCGAACGACCTGCGGATGCTCGAACGCGCCGCGCTCGGCGTCGCGTTCTGCGCGAAGCCGGTCGTGCGGGCTCAGGCGGATGTCGCGATCGACCGGGTGGACCTCAGCGGCGTGCTCGCACTCGCGGGACTGCGCGGCTGATCCCGCTCGTCGCTCGCGGCTGGGAGTCGCGTGCGAACCCGTCGCAGTCGGCACCGGTCGGGCCTAGCCTGACGTCATGGACAGCCGCATCGTCGCACGTTCGTCCGCCGTGGGCGCGTTCGCCGCGCTCCTCATCGCCTCGGTCGCGTCGCCGGCCGCCGCGATCCCCCCGTCGTCGGCCGGCGGTGGTGCGGTCGAATCGGTCATCGAACTGCCGGACGGCTTCCAACCGGAGGGCATCGCGATCGCGCCGGGCGGCACCGCCTACTTCGGATCCCTCGCCGACGGCGACATCTACGCCGCCGACCTGCGGAGCGGCGAGGGCGAGGTGGTCAGCGAGGGTCCGGGCACGCCCTCCGTCGGCCTCGACCTCGACGCCATGGGCCGCCTCTTCGTCTCGGGCGGCGATGCCGGCGATGCGCGCGTGATCGACCCGGCCACCGGCGCGGTGCTCGCGTCCTACCAGCTCGCAGACGGCTCGGGATTCGTCAACGACGTCATCGTGACCCGGGATGCCGCGTGGTTCACCAACAGTTTCGCCGCTGAGCTCTACCGGCTCCCGCTCGGCCCCGGCGGAGCGCTGCCGGAGCCCTCCGAGGTCGAGACGGTTCCGCTCGGTGGCGAGTGGGTGCAGCAGGGCTTCTTCAACGCCAACGGCATCGTCGCCGCGCCCGACGGGAAGTCGCTGCTCGTGATCCAGAGCTCGACCGCGACGCTCTACCGGGTGGACCCGGCGACCGGGGACGCGACCGCCGTCGACCTGGGCGGGGCGAGCCTGCACAACGGCGACGGGATGCTCGTGATGGGCCGCACGCTCTACGTGGTGCAGAACCAGCTCAACCAGGTGGCCGAGATCCGGCTCGACCCGTCCGGCACCGCCGGCGAGGTGGTCGACACGCTCACGAGCACCGACTTCGACGTGCCCACGACGGTGGACTCGTTCGGGAACGGCCTCTACTTGCCCAACGCGCGGTTCGGCACGCCGCCGACGCCGACGACCACCTACGAGGCGATCCGCATCGATCGCTGACGGTCACGGCGCGGTCGGCGCCGGGGACGTGGCATCCGCCTCGCTAGTGCCCCATGCCGAGGCCGCCGTCGACCGGGATGACGGCGCCGGAGATGTAGCCGGCGTCGTCGCCCGCGACCCATGCGACGACCTTCGCGACCTCGGACGGGGTCGCGAACCGGCCTGCCGGGATGCTCTTGCGGTACTCGGCCTGCTGCGCCTCCGGGAGCGCGTCGGTCATGTCGGTCTCGATGAAGCCCGGCGCCACGACGTTCGCGGTGATTCCCCGCGCGCCGAGCTCGCGCGTGATCGAGCGTGCCATGCCGACCAGCGCGGCCTTGGACGACGAGTAGTTGACCTGCCCGGCGCCGCCGTAGAGCCCGACGACGCTCGAGATGAGCACGATGCGGCCGAAGCGGGCCTTCAGCATGCCCTTCGACGCGCGCTTGACGACGCGGAACGCCCCCGTCAGGTTCGTGTCGACGACGCTCGTGAACTCCTCCTCGCTCATGCGCATGAGGAGCGTGTCGCGCGTGATGCCCGCGTTCGCGACCACGACCTCGACGGCGCCGAGCTCGGCCTCGATCTCACCGAAGGCCCGGTCGATCGACTCGGCGTCGGTCACGTCGGCGCGGACCGTGAGCGTGCCCGCGGGGCCCTCGCCGGAGCGCGCGGTCACGGCGACGCGGTGACCCTGCGCCACGAACTCCTCGGCGATCGCGTAGCCGATCCCCCGGTTGCCTCCGGTCACCAGCACCGTGCGGCTCGTGGTCATGGCGGGACTCCGTCTCTCTCGGGGGTTGTGGGGGCGATCGCGCCGAATCCGACGCGGGCGACCCGATGGGTCCGCGACAGGGGCCGCGCGACCCGTCCCAGCATAGAGCTTGCCGAGTACGCGGCATCCGTCGACCGGAGCGGACGTAGGCTTGAGGTGAGGAGCGCCGCAGTCCACGGCGACCACCATGAAGCACCCACCCCTGCAGTCGATCACGTCGCTGCCTCCGTCGCCTGAGGAGGAACGCCGTTCGCGCATGATCAAGTACACGGTCATGATGTCGATCCGTGTCGTCTGCATCATCGCGCTGCTCTTCGTCCAGGGCTGGTGGCTGCTCGTCTTCGCGCTCGGCGCGGTGTTCCTGCCGTACTTCGCGGTCGTCGTCGCGAACGTGGCGACGACGCGGCGCTCCGACGTCGAGAGCCCGGGCGGGCTCGTGCCGTTGCCCCGTGCCGACGGCGGTACCGACTGGACGACGACGGACGCCGCGGGCGCTCCCGGGCCCGCCGCCGGTGATGACGCCGCTCCCGCGGCCGACGCCGACACCGACCACCCCGGCGACGATCGGGAGGGCGACCGGTGATCGGCCTCTCCTCGGCCGCCCCGCAGGGCGGCTGCTCCCGCGCGGGGTGCCGCGAGCCTGCGACATGGCGCATCGACTGGCGCAACCCGAAGATCCACGCCGAGGACCGCGTGAAGACGTGGCTCGCGTGCGACGAGCACGTCGAGTACCTGCGCGAGTTCCTCGCGTCGCGCTCGTTCCCCGTGCGGGTCGAGGCGTTCGAGGCGACGGATGCCGCGCCCGAGGCGCCGCTCCGCCGTGACGCCGTCCCGGGCGGTGAGGGCGCATGAGCCGCTGGCGGTTCCTCGCATCGCCCCGGTGGGCGGGCTACCTCGCGCTCGTCATCGTGTTCGCGATCGCCTGCTCGGCACTCGGCACCTGGCAACTCAACCGTCGCGCCGAGGCGCTCGCCGAGGTCGCGCGCATCGACGCGAACTACGACGCCCAGCCGGTGCCGCTCGCCGAGGCGCTCCCCGGGCGCGACGACTTCGACATCGACCAGCGGTGGCAGGTCGTCGCCGCCACGGGCGAGTACCTCGCGTCCGAGGAGGTCGTGGTCCGCAACCGACCCTTCGGCGGCAGCACCGGCTTCGAGGTGATCACGCCGTTCCTGCTCACGGACGGCACGGTGTTCATGGTCGATCGCGGCTGGATCCCGCAGGACTCCGACGGCCGGCCGTCGGTCGTCGCGCCACCGCCCGCGGGCGAGGTGGAGATCACCGCACGCCTCAAGGCCGGCGAGGGGCGGATCGCCGGCCGGACGTCGTCGGGCGCCGAACTGGCGACGATCGACCTCGACGAGCTCGCCGAACGGGTCGACGCTCCCGCCTACACGGGCGCCTACGGCATCCTCATCCAATCCGGCGCCACTGCGGGCGAGCCGCCGGTGGCGCTCCCCCGCCCGGTCCGCGACGAGGGCCCGCACCTGTCGTACGCGCTGCAGTGGTTCGTGTTCGCGCTGCTCGCCTTCATCGCGCTGGCCTGGTTCGCGAACCAGGAGCGCAAGGTGCTCGAGGCGGATGCCGCGGGCGGCGGTTCGTCGCCGTCCGACGGCGATCGCGTGGCCCGGGGTGGGCGTTCGCCCGCCGCGGAGTCGACGGGCCGATCGGGTCGCCCGGTCGAGCAGGCGCGTCCGGCGAAGGCGGATCGGCGCCGCTCGGATGCCGACGTCGAGGACGAGATCCTCGACCGTCGGTAGGACTCCTCCGAGGGACCCGCGGATCGCTTCGTGGCACGAGGCGACCGACCTCTGTGACGGACGCCGGTCGCATGTGCGAGCCTAGGCATCCTCGGCACACTGACGGAGGACGGGCTCGATGCGGCGACTGCACTACGGCATGAACGTGTCCGCGGACGGCTACATCGCCGCGCCGGGCGACGACCTCGGCTGGAGCGAGCCGAGCGACGCGCTGTTCCAGTGGTGGCTCGACGAGGAGAGGGCGATCAGCCTGTTCCTGTACGGGCGCAGGCTGTGGGAGACCATGAGCTCCTACTGGCCGACCGGCGACCGCCGGCCGGGCGCCACTCCGGCGGAGATCGAGTTCGCTCGGAACTGGCGGGACACGCCGAAGGTCGTGTTCTCGTCGACGGTCGCAGAGGTCGACTGGAACACCCGCGTGGTCACCGGCGACGCGGTCGCGGAGATCACACGGCTCAAGGCCGAGGACGGCGGGCCGATGAGGGTCGGCGGCGCAGCGATCGCCGCGGCGGCGATGCGGTCCGGCCTCGTCGACGAGTTTGCGATCGTCACCCACCCCGTCCTGCTGGGCGGCGGCACGCCGTTCTTCACCCGGCTGGACAGCCGGGTGCGCCTGGACCTGGTGGAGACCCGGACGTTTCCCGGCGGCGTGGTCCTGACCAGGTACGAGACGCGACGCTGAACGCGACGCCTCTCCGTGACGAGGACGTCGTCGAGGGGCTCAGGCACCCCGCGGCCGAGCCCGGGCGTCGGCCGCCTCGGGGACGCGCAGGATCGACGTCATCCTCTTCCCGCGGGCGACCTCGTCCACCAGCTTGTCCATGTAGCGGATCTTCTGCATGAGCGGGTCCTCGATCTCCTCGACGCGGACGCCGCAGATCACGCCCGTGATGAGCGCGGCGTTCGGGTTGAGGGCGGGGGCGTCCGCGAAGAACGCCTCGAGGGTGCGCCCGTCCGCGATCGCCTCGGCGAGGCCCGCGTCGTCGTACCCCGTGAGCCAGGTGATGACCTGGTCGAGCTCCGCCCGCGACCGGCCCTTCCGCTCGACCTTCTGCACGTAGAGCGGGTGGATGCTGCCGAAGCTCATCCCGAAGATCCGATGTCCGGCCACGCGTCCCCCTCCGATCGAAGTCACCCTCCCCCGAGCCTACGCGGAGGAGGTCGGCCTCGCGTCACTCCCCCTCCCGGCACGGAACGGGGATGATGGGTCCATGCCCGCTGCCCACCGCCCCGGCCTTCGGGTCGACTCACGGCTGACGATCCCCGAGGCCGAGCTGACGTGGCGCTTCTCGCGGTCGTCCGGTCCCGGTGGGCAGGGCGTGAACACCACCGACTCCCGGGCGGAACTCGTGTGGGACGTGGCCGGCTCGGGCGCCCTCACCCCCGTGCAGCGGGAGCGGCTCCTGGAGCGTCTGAGCGGCCGCGTCGTCGACGGCGTGCTGACCGTCACGGCCTCCGAGCACCGCGCGCAACTGCGCAACAGGAACGCCGCCCGCGCTCGGCTCGCCGCCGTGGTGGCCGAGGCCCTGCGGCCGCCGTCACCGTCGCGGCGACCGACCCGTCCGAGTCGCGGTTCCGAGGAGCGGCGCCTGAAGGCGAAGAAGCGGCGCACCGACGTCAAGCGACTGCGGCGCCCGCCGGACGACTGACCACCGAGGTGGCCGCCGTGGGTTGCGGCCCATCCGCAGCACTCGGAGACTGATCTCGCACCACGACGCGGGCCGCGTCCGTTCCGGACATCGACGGGAGGGGGCTGTGCGCAGGAGTTCGGAGGGGACTGCGGGCATGGACATGTTGAAGGGCGACCAGATCGCCGAGGCCGACCTGACCGAGTGGCGCAAGCTCGCCCAGGGGCTCCACGCCCGCTACCTGGTCGACGACTTCGGCGCCGGCGTGCGGTTCGTCCAGGCGGTCGGCGAGGCGGGAGACGCGCTCGGGCACCATCCGAGCGTGTCGATCGGCAGTGGGCACGTCGATCTCAAGCTGGTGAGCGCGGACGCCGTCTACCGCGACGACGAGGGCACCGAACACGTCGTCGAATGGGTGACCCGGCTGGACGTCGACCTGGCGCGGCGGATCACCGAGATCGCCGCCGACCATGGGATCGCCGCCGACCCGACCTCGGTCAGCGTCATCGAGCTCGGACTCGACACGGCGCGCTCCGCGACCATCGCCCCGGTGTGGGCCGTGCTGTTGACGGGAGACGCGGCGGCGCAGGGCCATGGCTCCCCCGGCGACGAGATCCGGGACGCCACGGGGCGGGTGCCGAACCTGTGGTTCGGGGACGCCGACGGGCACGCGACCTCGCGTCAGCGGTTCCACGTCGAGGTCTACGTCGCGCCGGAGGTGGCCGAGCAGCGGATCGCCGCCGCCGTCGCCGCGGGTGGTACCATCGTCGACGACAGCGACGCGCCGTCGCTCACCGTGATCGCCGACCAGGACGGCAACACCGGGGTCGTCTGCGTCGACGCGTCCGCTGCGGCCGGGGACTGAAGCGCGTGCGAGAGGTCGACCCGTCGATGCGAACGTCGGGACCGTCGTCAGGGGAGATCTCCCGCAGGGTCACGCTGCTCTTCTCGGGCGCGAGCGTGGTCGGTGCGCTGATCGTCTTCCTCTACTTCGCGCTGATCGATCCGATGCCGGTCGACGACGACGCGGTGCGCTCGCTCCAGACCGAGGGCATCGTGACCTTCGCGGTGGTCGGGCTGGTCATCCTCGGCGGTGCGCTCGCGATGGTCATCTGGCTCGGGCGACCGATCCGGAAGTGGCTGGGCCTGATCGAGGCCGGCACGCCCGCATCCGAGATGCCGCCGAAGGTCGCGCGCCTGGTGCTGACGTGGCCGCTGATCGGAGCCTCGCTGGTCGCCGTCAGCAGCCTGCTCGTGGCCGTGTTCTTCGCGATCCTCTACGACGATCCGGGGAACTTCGTCGGGATCGCCATCGGCGGCGCCGTCGCGACGACCATCGTCTACTTCGGCACCGACCTCATCTGGCGGCAACAGATTCCGACCTTCTTCCCCGATGGGAACCTGAGCAGCATCCCCGCGTTCCGGCTCCTGGTGCGGAGGCGCCTGCTCCTGGCCTTCATCCTGATCGGCGGGCTCACGCCGACGCTGCTCGTGGTGCTGTCGCAGGTGCGCACGCGAGCCGTGCTCGAGGCCGGGAACCCGCAGGCGATCCTGGACAACCTCATCGTCGTGCAGCTGTTCGTCCTCGGGGTCGGGTTGGCCGCCGGCCTGATCACCGCGGTCCTCGTCGCGCGCGCCATCGTGGGGCCGCTGGAGGCCCTGGAGACGGCGATGGGTCGCGTGGAGGACAACGAGCTCGACACGACGGTCGCGGTGACCACCAACGACGAGCTCGGATACCTCGGCGAGCGATTCAACTTCATGACGGACGGGTTGCGGCAGGGCGAGCGACTCCGGGAGCTGTTCGGCCTCTACGTCAGTGCCGAGGTCGCTCAGGCCGCCGTGGAGACCGGGACCGGGCTCGGTGGCACGCTCGTCGACTGCTCGGTGGTCTTCTCGGACATCCGTGACTTCACGACGCTCAGCGAGCGGATGCCGCCCGCGCGACTGGTCGACGTGATCAACCGGTACATGACGGCCATGGTGTCGGTCGTCGTCGATCACGGGGGCGTGGTCACGCGCTTCGGAGGAGACTCCATCATGGCGGTCTTCGGCACGCCGCTGAATCCCATGGACGATCACGCCGACCGCGCGGTGAGGACGGCGCTCGGGATGCGTCGGGCGCTGGCGGCCTTCAACCGGGACGCGACCGTCGACGGGCTCCCGAACCTCCAGGCGGGGATCGGCATCGCGAGCGGGCCCGTCATCGCCGGCAACATCGGCGGCAGGGAGCGGATCGAGTACACCGTGATGGGCGATGCCGTCAATCTCGCCGCTCGGCTGGAGGACCGGACCAAGGATGCCGGTGCCCCCATCCTCATGAGCGCCGAGACCTACCGCGCGCTCGACGGACGCCGGGACCTGCCCGCCAGGGCGCTGACGGACCTGCGCATCAAGGGGAAGCGGGACCCGGTCACCGCCTACGCCATCTCCGACTGACCCGGAGCGGAACGTGGCCGGTGCGTCTGCGGCGTCGACCCGCTATGCCAGCTCGATGAGCTCCTGGTACTCCCGGCTCCAGTGGTCCTCGACGCCGTCGGGCATGATGAGCACGCGCTCGGGGTTCAGCGACTCGACCGCGCCGGGGTCGTGGGAGACGAGGACGACGGCGCCCTCGTAGTGCGCGAGCGCGTCGAGGATCTCCTCGCGGCTGGCGGGGTCGAGGTTGTTCGTGGGCTCGTCGAGGAGGAGGACGTTCGCGCCCGAGACGACGATCGTGGCCAGGGCGAGTCGGGTCTTCTCGCCGCCGGAGAGCACGCCTGCGGGCTTGTGCACGTCGTCGCCGGTGAACAGGAACGAGCCGAGGACCTTGCGCGCCTCGGTCTCGGTGAGGTTCGGCGAGGCGCTCACCATGTTCTGCAGCACGGTCCGCGAGACGTCGAGCGTCTCGTGCTCCTGCGCGTAGTAGCCGATGCGCAGTCCGTGCCCGGCCTCGACGACGCCGGTGTCGGGGCGATCGACGCCCGCGAGGATGCGGAGCAGCGTGGTCTTGCCGGCGCCGTTCAGGCCGATGATGACCACCTTCGAGCCCCGGTCGATCGCGAGGTCGACGGCCGTGAAGATCTCGAGCGAGCCGTAGCTCTTCGAGAGGTCGGCGGCGGTCAGCGGGGTGCGCCCGCAGGGCGCGGGCGTCGGGAATCGCAGCTTCGCGACGCGGTCGACGCTGCGGACCTCCTCGAGCCCGGAGAGGAGCTTCTCGGCGCGGGCGACCATCTGGTGGGCGGCGGCGGCCTTCGACGCCTTCGCGCCGAATCGCGCGGCCTGCTGCTGCAGCGCGGACGCCTTCTTCTCGGCGTTCGCGCGCTCCTTCTTGCGGCGCTCCTCGTCGGCGGCCCGCTGGCGCAGGTAGTGCTTCCAGCCCATGTTGTAGACGTCGATGATCGAGCGGTTCGCGTCGAGGTAGAACACGCGGTTCACGACCTCGCCGACGAGCTCGACGTCGTGGCTGATGACGATGACGCCGCCCTTGTAGTTCTTCAGGAACTCGCGGAGCCAGACGACGGAGTCGGCGTCGAGGTGGTTCGTCGGCTCGTCGAGGATCATCGTGTCGGCGTCGGAGAACAGGATGCGCGCGAGTTCGATGCGCCGCCGCTGGCCGCCCGAGAGCGTCTTCAGCGGCTGGTCGAGGATCCGGTCGGGCAGGTTCAGGTTGGACGCGATCGATGCCGCCTCGGCCTCGGCGGCGTATCCGCCGAGCGCGGTGAACCGGTCGGTCAGGGTCCCGAAGCGCTTCATGGCCTTCTCGGCGACGACTGGGTCGGTCGACCCCATCCGCTCGGACGCCTCGCGCATGCCGACGACGAGCGAGCCGAGCCCGCGGGCGTCGAGGATCCGCGTGCGGGCGAGCATCTCGGGGTCGCCCGAGCGCGGGTCCTGCGGGAGGTAGCCGATCTCGCCCGACCGGTCGATGCGGCCGCCGGTGGGCAGCGTCTCGCCCGCGAGCGTCTTGGTGAGCGTCGTCTTGCCGGCGCCGTTGCGGCCCACGAGGCCGATCTTGTCCCCTGAGGAGACGCGGAAGCTGACGTCCTCCATGAGCAGGCGCGCACCGACGCGGATCTCGAGGTCGTGGACGGCGAGCACGGTGACCTCCGGGGCCGGGAGCGGGTTGGGTTGGCGTGCCGAGCGGCACAGCCCTCCAGTCTAGCCTCGGGCGACGGATGCCGCGTGTCGGCGGTGCGCGGCAGACTGGCCGCATGCCGACCGGTTCCTCCCAGCTCGCGCGCGCGGTGCGCCTCCAATCGCACGGGTTCCGCACCCCGGCCGACGACGCCGCGAGCGTCGTCGAGCGACTGGGGGCGGTCCAGGCGCAGGACCTGGGCGCCGCGAAGTGGGTCATCGGGTCGCGGATGGCGCGGTCGACGCCCGGCGCGATCGACGCGGCGCTCGCCGACCGTCGGGTCGTGCGCTCCTGGCCGATGCGCGGCACGCTGCACATCCTGCCGACGCGGATGCTCCGACCCACGCTGAGGCTCACGTCGCCGCGCGTCCTCGCCAACGCTCGGCGGCGACACGAGGCGCTCGAGCTCGGCGAGGCCGAGTACCGGTCGGCGCGCGATGCGGTCGAGCACGAGCTCGCCGGGGGCGCCACGGCCACGCGCGACGAACTGTCGACGCTCTGGAGCACGGCGGGGATCGAGGCGAACGGCCCGAGGACCTACCACCTGATCTGGTGGCTGGCGCTCGACGGCGTGCTGTGCGGCGGACCCGTCGACGGCCGGGTGCAGCACTTCGCTCTGCTCGACGAATGGGCGCCGCCCGGTGCCGACGAGCACGACTCCCCCGAGCGGACGCTCGCCGAGCTCTTCAGCGCGTACGTCCGCGGTCACGGCCCCGTGACGCTCGCCGACTTCGCCTGGTGGAGCGGGCTGACGATGCGCGACACGCGCATCGCGCTCGACGGCGCCGGCGACCGGGTCGAGCGGTTCGCCGATCGTCCTTCCGATGACAGGCCCGTCCGGTACGTCGAGTCCGGTGCGACGGATGCCGCGGCATCCCGCCCGAGCGGCGCGCTCGCGCTCGCGGGGTTCGACGAGTACTACCTCGGCTACGCCGACCGCTCGCCCGTGTGCGATCCGCGGTTCGGAGACCTCGTCATCCCCGGCGGCAACGGCGTGTTCCAGCCGACGCTCGTGCTCGACGGCCGGGTCGTCGGCACGTGGAAGCGCACGGGCACGGCGGCGAAGCCGCGCGTGGAGCTGCGCTGGTTCGAGTCGGGGTCCGCCGACGCCGCGGCGCGCTTCGAGCGGCCGGTCCGCGCGTGGGCGAGGTTCCAGGGCCTCGACCTCCAGGGGATCGACTCCACGGCGCCCTGACCCGGCCGGCCCGGGCGGAAGCGGTCGAGGGGCCGTACCGGCATGCGCCGGCACGACCCCTCGCGTCGTGTTCGCCCGGCCGCGCTGCGCGGCCGAGCGGATGCGATCACTCCTGGACGAGCGCCGCCTGCAGCTCGAGCGTGATCGTGACCTGCTCGCCGAGGAGCACGCCGCCGGTCTCGAGGGCCGCGTTGTAGCTGAGGCCGAAGTCCTCGCGGTTGATGACGGCCTTCGCCGTGGCGCCGCCCTTGTAGTTGCCGTACGGGTCGCCGCCGAAGCCGCCGAAGTCGAAGTCGAACGTGACGGGCTTGGTGACGCCGCGCATGGTGAGCTCGCCGTCGACCTTGAACTCGCCGCCCTCGACGCGAACGCCGGTCGAGACGAAGTCGATGGTCGGGTGCTGCTCGGCGGCGAAGAAGTCACCCGTGCGGAGGTGCGCGTCGCGGTTGGGCTCGTTGGTGGTGATCGAGGCGACCTCGGCCGACGCGGTCACGCGCGACTCCAGGGGGTCCTCGGCGGTGATGAACGTGGCGTCGAAGCGCTCGAACTTGCCCCTGACCTTGCTGATCATGAGGTGGCGGATGCTGAAGCCCACCTCGCTGTGCGTCGGGTCGATCGTCCAGGTCCCGGCGCGGTAGCCGGGGATCTCGATGGTCGTCGCGGTCGTCGTCATTCGGGGTCTCTCCCAGTCGTTGCGTTCACGGGCCGGTTGGCCACGAAGGATGCAAACGCATGGACCGGAGCGATCTATTCCCCGGTTCCCGAAACGAGTTCGCGTCGCAGTTCCATGACGCGGATCGCGGCCTCCTCCAGGCGTTCGGGCGGGATCCGCCCGTCGGCCACCGCACCGGCGATCGAGGCGGCGAGCCCGTCGACGCTGATCCCGAACTCGGACGGGTCGGACGGGAGCACGTAGAGGAGCAGGTCAGTGCCCGCGGCGACGGCGCGGATGGCGTTCTCCCCCGGGTCCGCGTACTCCGGAAGCCCGTTGTGCTGCAGCATCAGCATGTCGTCCGTGACGAGCACGCCCTCGAACCCGAGTTCGTCCCGCAGGATCCGGTGCCACTCCTGGGAGAGCGAGGCCGGCGCCGCGTCGACCGCCGGGTAGCTGAGGTGACCGGTCATCACGAGTTCGACGTCGGCGTCGATCGCCGCCTCGAACGGCACGGCCGGGCCCGCCTGCCACTGCTCGAGCGTCAGCGGGGCGGACGGCACCGACACGTGCGAGTCCCCGGGCGCGGCACCGTGCCCCGGGAAGTGCTTGACGGTGCTCGCCACCGTGCCGCGCTCGCCCTCGACGGCCGCGGCGACGTGCTCGGCCGAGGCCTGCGGGGACGTCCCCAGGATGCGGTCGTAGATGAACGAGGCCGGGTCGTCGGTGACATCCGCCACGATGCCGAAGTTGATGTTCACGCCGGATGCCTCGAGCGCGGCCGCACGCGCGGCGAACGCGTCGCGCGTCGCCGCCGCGGGCTGGTCGCGGAGCTCGTACGGACCCGGCGCGGGATCCCAGGCGATCCGGCTCACGATGCCGCCCTCCTGGTCGATGCCGATCAGGGTCGCCGCATCCGGATCGGACTGGAGGGCGCCCGTCAGTGCGGCGAGCTCGGCCTCGGAGCCCGGCATGTTGTCGCCCATCAGGATGACGCCCGCGATGCCCTGGTCGACGAGGGCGCGCATCGCGGTCGGATCCGTGCCGGGCGCGTGCAGCATCAGCAGGGATGCCGCGCGCTCCCGGTCGGTCATGTCGGCCACGCGCGCGGTCGCCCACTCGGCCGGAGTGGGCGGTGTCGGCGTGGGCGTGGGCGACGGGGAGGGCGCAGCCGCGCTCGTCGTGGGAGCCGTCGGCG
>NZ_SDPL01000180.1 GCF_004135055.1 Agromyces binzhouensis
TCGCGACGGCGCTCGAGGCGGCCCGCGGCGAACTCGCCGAGCTGCGCGGCCTCCGCTCGGGCCGCGTGCGGATCATGGCCTTCCCGTCGGCGTCGCCGACCATCGTGCCCGAGCTCATGGCGGAGATGTCCCGCCGGCACCCGGGCGTGCAGGTCAGCTTCGTCGAGGCCGAGCCGCCCGAGGCCGTCGCCGCCGTGCGCGAGGACCGCGCCGACCTCGCGCTCACGTTCAGCTACCCCGGCGACCGCAGCGACCCGCACCGCGAGAGCGCGCGGGGCCTCGAGGTCACGACCATCGGCGTCGATCCGATGCACGTCGTGCTGCCCGACGCGCACCCGCTCGCGGGCGGTGAGACCGTCGACCTCGCCGGGCTCGCCGCCGACGCGTGGATCGCCGGCTGCCCGCGGTGCCGCGGCCACCTGCTCGAGCTGTGCGACACCGCCGGATTCGCGCCGCGCATCGCGGTCGAGACCGACAACTTCGTCGCCGTCGAGGAGCTCGTCGCGAGCGGACTCGGCGTCGCGGTGCTGCCCGCGCTCGCGATCGAGTCGGCGGGGGAGCGCGCCGGAGTCGCAGTGCGCGGCACCACGAACGGCGACCGTCGCACGCTGCATCTCGTCACCGCACGCGGCGGTCGCGGCGTCCCAGCGGTCGCGGTGGCCGCCGAGGCGCTCACGCGGCTCGTCGCCCGACGCGGCGGCACCCCCTCCGACACGGCCCCGCCCCGTACCATTGAGGGCGATGTCTGACACGACCCACCCCACGACGACCGCCACCGGATCCGACATCCGCGTGCGGTTCTGCCCCTCGCCCACCGGAACCCCGCACGTCGGCCTCGTGCGCACGGCCCTCTTCAACTGGGCGTACGCACGCCACACCGGCGGCACGTTCGTGTTCCGCATCGAGGACACCGACGCCGCCCGCGACAGCGAGGAGAGCTACGCGCAGATCATCGACGCGCTCTCCTGGCTCGGCCTGCAGTGGGACGAGGGCATCGACGTGGGCGGCCCCCACGGCCCGTACCGCCAGTCGCAGCGCGGCGAGATCTACGCCGACGTCATCGAGCGGCTGAAGGCCGCCGGGCACGTCTACGAGAGCTACTCGACCGCCGACGAGATCGACGCGCGCAACGAGGCCGCCGGCCGGCCGAAGCAGTTCGGCTACGACAACTTCGACCGCGACCTCACCGACGAGCAGCGCGCCGCGTTCCGCGCCGAGGGGCGCCAGCCCGCGCTGCGCCTCCGCGTGCCCGACGTCGACCTCGGCTTCGACGACCTCGTGCGCGGCCGCATCGACTTCGCCGCGGGATCGACGACCGACTTCGTCGTCGTGCGCCCGAACGGCGCCCCGCTCTACACGCTCGTGAACCCCGTCGACGACGCGCTCATGGGCATCACGCACGTGCTCCGCGGTGAGGACCTGCTCTCGTCGACGCCGCGCCAGATCGCGCTGTACCACGCGCTCATCGAGATCGGCGTCACCAGCTTCGTGCCGCGCTTCGGCCACCTGCCCTACGTCATGGGCGAGGGCAACAAGAAGCTCTCCAAGCGCGACCCCGAGTCGAACCTGTTCCACCACCGCGACCGCGGCTTCATCCCCGAGGGCCTCGTCAACTACCTGGCGCTCCTCGGCTGGGGCTTCTCGGCCGACCGCGACGTGTTCAGCCGCGGCGAGCTCATCGAGGCGTTCGACGTCGAGGACGTCAACCCGAACCCGGCCCGCTTCGACCAGAAGAAGGCCGACGCGATCAACGGCGACCACATCCGCCTGCTCGAGCTCGCCGACTTCACCTCGCGCACCGTGCCCTACCTGCAGGCCGCCGGTGTCGTCTCGACGCCGATCACCCCCGGCGAGGAGGCGCTCCTCGTCGAGGCCGCGCCGCTCGTGCAGGAGCGCATCACCGTGCTCGGCGAGGTGCCCGGCCTCCTCGGCTTCCTCTTCACGGATGCCGCGAGCCTCGAGTTCGACGAGGCCGCCGTCGGCTCGCTGTCCGCCGACGCTCCGGCCGTGCTCGCCGCCGCCCGCGAGGCGCTCGAGCGCATCCCCGGCGAGGCATGGACGCACACCGAGATCGAGGAGGCCCTGCGCTCCGCGATCATCGACGGCCTCGGCCTCAAGCCCCGCGTCGCCTTCGGCCCGATCCGCGTCGCGGTCTCCGGCCGCCGCGTCTCGCCGCCGCTCTTCGAGTCGATGCAGATCCTCGGCCGCGTGGAGTCCATCGACCGCATCGACCGCCTCGCCGCGCTGGTCGACTGACCCCGACGGATGCCGCGGCCGGCACCCGAACGGCACGGCCGCGGCATCCGCTCACGAGGCCCCCTCGATTTGGACCGGACCCCGCGATCGGCTACAGTTACATGTCGGCCCGGAACCCCGGTTCAGGGCCATTGGGGTATGGTGTAATTGGCAACACGGCTGATTCTGGTTCAGTTGTTCTTGGTTCGAGTCCAGGTACCCCAGCAAGTGAAACCCCCGGTCATCCGGGGGTTTTCGTGTCTCCAGCCGGATGGATTCCCCGTCCGGCCTGCGCTCCCCACACGGCATTCAGAACAGCATCTCTCGTCACTCTCGCCCGGCACGAGGCGATTACCGGCCGAGGGCCTTCTACTCGGCCTGGCGCGCTCGGCGCCGCGGCATCGTCCGGATTCCGTAATCCCCTTGACATTCGACTGTGGTGCTTGCGAGTGTAGAACGGTCAACAAAGTGTAGATCGATCTACGGATCGATGCCTCGAGGAAGAGGGATTCCCCACCATGAAGTTGCCCATCACCCCACGACACGCGCGTGATCGTGAAACGAATCAATCCCCGGGGGCGGTGACCGTCCCGACCTCCGCTCGACGTCGCAGGGGCGTGGTCGCGGCGCTCGCGGCATCCGCCCTCGCCGTGCCGGCGCTGTTCACGGTCGCCGCGCCCGCGGCCGCGGAGGAGGTCGACTGTTCGACCGTGCCGTGGATGGACACGTCGCTGACCGCCGCGGAGCGGGCGGACGCGCTGCTCGACGCGAGCAGCCAGCACCAGAAGTACCGCTGGCTCGTGGAGCAGCCGGCGAACGACCCGACCCGTACGACGTGGAACCCCGCGTTCTCGGGCGAGGCCAACGTGGTGTACCCGGCGCAGCTGCCCTGCACGCCGGTCGTCGTCTACGCCAACGGCCCCGACGGCGTGTACCTCTCGGCAGGGACCACGGCCTGGCCCGGGCCGATCGCCGTGGCCGCGACGTGGAACCTCGAACTCGGCGAGGAGAAGGCAGCTGCGCACGGCAGCGAGTCGTTCGACAAGCGCAGCGCCGTGGTCCTCGGACCGGGCATCGCCTCGGGCAGGACCCCGCTCTCGGGGCGCGGCTCCGAGTACTTCGGCGAGGACCCCGTGCTCTCCGGCCTCATGGCCGCGGCGAACGTGCGCGGACTCGAGGACGGCAACCCCGAGAAGCCGATCATCGCGAACCTGAAGCACTACGTCGCGAACGAGCAGGAGGAGGCTCGGCAGTCGAGCTCGTCGAACATGGACGAGCGCACGTTCAAGCAGATCTACGACCTGCCGTACGAGATCGCCGTCCGCGAGAGCGACCCCGGCAGCGTCATGTGCTCGTACAACCAGGTCAACGGCGTGTACGCGTGTGAGAACGACATGCTCACCACGAACCTGCGGCAGGACTACCCGTTCGAGGGCTACGTGATGAGCGACTTCGGATCGGTGCACTCGACCGCCCCGTCCCTCAACGCCGGCCTCGACCAGGAGCTCAACCGGCCCCGCTGGTTCAGCCCCGCGCGCCTCGACGCGGCGCTCGCCGCGGGTGAGATCACCCAGGAGCGGATCGACGAAGCCGCATTCCGCGTGGTGCACTCGTACATCGCGGGCGGGCTCTTCGACCACCCGGTGCCCGCCACGCCCGTCGCGAACGTGTCGACGCCGGAGCACAAGGCGCTCGCCAAGGAGATCGCCGAGCAGAGCACCGTGCTGCTGAAGAACGAGGGCGTGCTGCCGCTCGCCGAGGGCGACCTCACCGTCGCCGTCATCGGCCAGACCGCGTCCAGCACACCGACCGATGGCGTGAGCGCCAAGACGGGCTGCGCATGGGACTTCCCGTTCGGCCCTCCCGGAAATCAAGCGCTGAACTGCAACGCGATCGTGGACCCGCTCACCGCGCTCACCGAGCGCGTCGGTGACGCCGGCGGATCCGTCGTCTTCGACGACGGCGCCGACCCGGCGCAGGCAGCGGATGTCGCGGCGGCGGCCGACGTCGCCATCGTGTTCGGTCACTACACCATGGGCGAGACCCAGGACCTGCCCGACCTGCGACTCGACGCCAACGGCGACGAGCTGATCGAGGCCGTGGCAGCCTCGGCGCCGAAGACGGTCGCCGTGCTCAACGCGGGCTCGGCGGTCGAGATGCCGTGGATCGACGACGTCGACGCCGTGTTCCACGCGTGGCACTCGGGTGAGCAGTTCGGCCCGGCGCTCGCGGAACTCGTCTACGGTGACGTGAACCCGTCGGGCAAGCTCCCGATGACGTTCCCGGTGTCGGTCGACGACACGCCCACGGCGGGATCCGAGGCCCAGTACCCCGGCATCGCCGACGCCGAGGGCACCCTCCAGATCGACTACAGCGAGGGCCTGAAGGTCGGCTATCGCTGGTACGAGGCCGAGGGCATCGAGCCGCTGTTCGAGTTCGGACACGGCCTCAGCTACACCGACTTCGCGTACGACAAGGTCACCGTGACGCCGACGTCGACCTCGGGTGACAAGGAGATCCGCGTGCGGTTCCGCCTCACCAACACCGGTGACGTCGCGGGCACCGAGGTCGCGCAGGTCTACCTCGAGCTGCCGAGCTCGACCGGTGAGCCCTCCAAGCGCCTCATCGGGTGGGAGCGCGTGACGCTCCAGCCCGGTGAGCACCGCAACGTGCAGGTGACGCTGTCGGCCGACGACCTCGCCGACATGCACCTCCTCGAGTACTGGGACACCGCGGCCGGCGACTGGGCGACCGCCGCCGGCACCTACCAGGTGACCGTCGGCGGCTCCGTCGACGCGGATGCCGCGGCATCCTTCGCCGTGAAGTAGGCGCGGAGCCCGACGCCGGGTGGGTGGGAACGAGCTTCCCGTCCACCCGGCGTCGGCATGCGGAGCCAGATCACCGACCGGCCGCCACCCGCGAGCGCGTACGCGAGAAGGGCTGGTGCGGCATCTGCCGCACCAGCCCTTCTCGCGTGTTCAGGCGAAGGCGCGCAGCCGGTCAGCCGGCCGCCGCGCTCGTCTCGATCGACGGGACCTCCGCGATGCGCACGGCGGTCGCCGAGATGCGATGGCGACCGGGGCCCAGGCGGTCCGACACGAGGTCCTCGCCGTCGACGGTGACCTCCGAGGCGTCCGTCAGCGGCAGGTCGAGCACCGCCTCGGCGCCGTACGGCACCTCGAGCTCGATCGCGAGGTCGCCGTCGGTCAGCGTCCAATCGATCGCGACGGGCCCGAGCCGCGATTCGACCGAGGCGCGAGCCCACGGGATCGATGCGGTCGGTCGCGGCGCGACCACGATTCGGCGGTAGCCGGGCAGGTCGACGGACGGGGCGATGCCCGCCACGTACCGATAGATCCAGTCGACGACGGCGCCGTACGCGTAGTGGTTGAAGGAGATCATGCCCGAGCTGTCGCCCGTGGACATCTCGCCCGAGTGGATGCTGCCGTCGGGGCCGATCGCGTCCCACCGCTCCCAGACGGTGGTCGCGCCCATCTCCACCTGGTAGAGCCACGAGGGCGGTGCCTGGCGGAGGAGCATGAGGTAGGCCTCCTCGACGTGACCCGTGTGCACGAGCGCGAAGAGCACGAGTGGCGTGCCGAGGAAGCCGGTGGCGATGCGGCCGTGCTCGGCGCGCACGTTGGCGGCGAGCGACTCGCCGATGCGCTCGCGGTCCGCCGAGGGGGCGAGGTCGAACTCGAGCGCGATCGCCGCGCCCGTCTGCGTCCGGATCGCCGCCTCGCCCCACGCCGCCCAGGTGTCG
This sequence comes from Agromyces binzhouensis, assembly GCF_004135055.1. Classification (GTDB taxonomy): domain Bacteria; phylum Actinomycetota; class Actinomycetes; order Actinomycetales; family Microbacteriaceae; genus Agromyces; species Agromyces binzhouensis. The sequence goes on from NZ_SDPL01000180.1 coordinate 5,999, forward strand.
CGGGCGACCCGGTCGGCGATGCGGTCGG
>NZ_SDPL01000181.1 GCF_004135055.1 Agromyces binzhouensis
CTCGGAGGCGGACTCAGCCTCCGAGTGAGGCGCGCCGCTCGCGCGGCGTGACCCGCAGGCCGCTCGCCGCGAGGCGACGGACGAGGTCGCGCGCCGGGACGGGCTCCGCCCCGGCCGCCACGAGTTCGTCGTAGCGTTCGGCGGGCACGTCGTAGTGGTCGAGGTCGAAGCCTCGACGCGGGATGCCCGTCCGGTCGGCGAACGCGACGAGTTCCTCGATCGACGTGTCACTCACCAGGTGGGACCATACGGTGCCGTGCTTGGGCCAGAGCGGCGGGTCGATCAGCACGGCCATGCGCCGAGTGTACGCCGCGGCCGCGGCATCCGCTCGGGGCCCTGCGACACGCGGTCGGCGCCCGTTTGACCGCCTTGCGGGCATCCGGTAAACTCGACCGTTGGTGCCACCGCTTATCCCGGCTGGCACGCACAGTTTTCTGGCAGTGACGACCCTCCTTCCCGCTGGGGTCTCCCGCGCAGTGACATCCCATCAAGTAGACGGAGTCGCAAGGCTCCCCGGAGATAGGTACGAGAAGTGGTTTACGCAGTAGTGCGCGCCGGTGGTCGGCAGGAGAAGGTCGAGGTCGGCACCATCGTGACGATGGACCGGATCAAGGCCGACAAGGACGGCAACGTGCAGCTCACGCCCGTCCTCCTCGTCGACGGCGACAAGATCACCTCCGACGCGAAGTCGCTCGCCAAGGTCACGGTCACGGCCGAGGTCCTGAACGACCTGCGCGGTCCGAAGATCGTGATCCAGAAGTTCAAGAACAAGACCGGCTACAAGAAGCGCCAGGGCCACCGTCAGGAGCTCACGCGCGTCAAGATCACCGGCATCAAGTAACGGCCAGAGGAGACAGGGACAATGGCACACAAGAAGGGTGCGAGCTCCACTCGCAACGGTCGTGACTCGAACGCCAAGCGCCTCGGCGTGAAGCGCTTCGGTGGCCAGGTCGTCTCGGCGGGCGAGATCCTCGTCCGCCAGCGCGGCACCCACTTCCACCCCGGTGCGGGCGTGGGTCGAGGCGGCGACGACACGCTGTTCGCCCTCGAGGCGGGCGCGGTCGAGTTCGGCAACAAGGGCGGCCGCAAGGTCGTGAACATCGTCTCGGTCGACGCGTAAGCAGCGACCGGTTTTCGTGAGGGCGGGCTTCGGCTCGCCCTCACGTGTTTCCCGAGAAGGAGTAGTGATGCGGCGATGGTGAGCTTCGTCGACCAGGTGCGCCTGTTCCTGCGCGCCGGCCACGGCGGCAACGGCTGCGTGTCGGTGCGCCGTGAGAAGTTCAAGCCGCTCGCCGGCCCCGACGGCGGGAACGGCGGCGACGGCGGCGACATCGTCCTCGTGGCCGACCCGCAGGTCACGACCCTCCTCGCCTACCACGGCCGCCCGCACCGCTCGTCCGAGAACGGCCAGCCCGGAGCGGGCGACAACCGCTCGGGCGCCGCGGGCGAGATCCTGGAGCTGCCCGTGCCCGTCGGCACGGTCGTCAAGGACGACGCCGGCACCGAACTCGTCGACCTGACCGAGGCCGGCATGCGGTTCGTCGTCGCGCCCGGCGGCCAGGGTGGACTCGGCAACGCGGCGCTCGCCTCCCCGAAGCGGAAGGCCCCCGGCTTCGCGCTGCTCGGCACGCCCGGGTACGAGGGCGAGGTCACGCTCGAGCTGAAGACCATCGCGGATGTCGCGCTCGTCGGCTTCCCGTCGGCCGGCAAGTCGAGCCTCATCGCCGCGCTGTCCGCGGCGCGGCCCAAGATCGCCGACTACCCGTTCACCACGCTGCACCCGAACCTCGGCGTCGTGCAGGCCGGCGACCACAGGTTCACCGTCGCCGACGTCCCCGGGCTCATCGAGGGCGCGAGCGAGGGCAAGGGCCTCGGGCTCGAGTTCCTCCGCCACGTCGAGCGCTGCTCGGCGCTGCTCCACGTGCTCGACTGCGCCACGCTCGATCCGGGCCGCGACCCCATCACCGACCTCGAGGTGATCCTCCGCGAACTCGAGGCGTACGAGGTGCCCGAAGGGCAGGTGCCGCTCCTCGAACGTCCGCAGCTCGTCGCGCTCAACAAGATCGACGTCCCCGAGGCCCGCGAACTCGCGGACTTCGTCCGCCCGGAGCTCGAGTCGCGCGGCTACCGCGTGTTCGAGATCTCGACGGTGAGCCACGAGGGCCTCCGCCAGCTCGGCTTCGCGCTCGGCGAGGAGGTCGACCGTGCCCGAGCCCAGGCGGCGCAGGAGCCCGAGGCGCCCCGCATCGTGCTCCGGCCCAGGGCGGTCCGCGAGCCCGAGTTCGTGGTCAAGCCCGAGGGCGGCAGCTACGGCACGATCTATCGCGTGCTCGGCACCAAGCCCGAGCGCTGGGTCGCGCAGACCGACTTCCAGAACGACGAGGCCGTCGGCTACCTCGCCGACCGGCTCGCCCGCCTCGGCGTCGAGGACGAACTCGTCCGCGCCGGTGCGGTGGCCGGCTCGACCGTGGTCATCGGACCGGGTGCCGGCGTCGTCTTCGACTGGGAGCCGACGCTCACCTCGACGGCCGAGCTGATGTCGTCCCCCCGCGGCACCGACGACCGACTCGACGAGCGCCGCCGCGCCACTCGCGCGGAACGACGCAGCGGCTACCACGAGCGCATGGACGCGAAGGCCGAGGCCCGCGCCGAACTCGAGCGCGAGCGGGAGGCCGGCATCTGGGCCGGCGACCAGGACGCCTCCGGCACCGACGACGAGGGGCGGGGATGACCGGTCTGACCCGCGACGGGATCGCCTCCGCACGGCGCATCGTCGTGAAGGTCGGATCCTCCTCGATCTCCGGGGAGAACGTCGGCCAGATCGCCCCGCTCGTCGACGCCCTCGCGGGCGCGCACGCGCGCGGCGCCGAGGTCGTGCTCGTCTCCTCGGGTGCGATCGCGACCGGGATGCCGTACCTGGCGCTGGACGCTCGACCCGATGACCTCGCGACGCAGCAGGCCGCGGCATCCGTCGGCCAGAACATCCTCATCTACCGGTACCAGGAGTCGCTGCGGCGCTACCGGATCGTCGCCGGCCAGGTCCTGCTCACCGCGGGCGACCTCGAGAACTCGACCCACCGGCTGAACGCCCAGCGCGCCATGGAACGTCTGCTCGGCCTGCGGATCCTGCCCATCGTGAACGAGAACGACACGGTCGCGACGCACGAGATCCGGTTCGGCGACAACGACCGGCTCGCCGCGATGGTCGCCGAGCTCACGGGTGCCGACCTGCTCGTCCTGCTCTCCGACGTCGACGCGCTCTACACGCGGCCGCCGCACCTGCCGGGTGCCGAGCGCATCGCGCACGTGCCCTTCGGCGACGAGCTCGCGGGCATCGAGATCGGCTCGATCGGCCGCGCCGGCGTCGGGACCGGCGGTGCGGAGACCAAGGTCTCGGCCGCACGGATCGCCGCGGCGTCCGGCACCGGCGTGCTCGTGACGGCGACCTCGCTCGTCGACGAGGCGCTCGCCGGCGAACCCGTCGGGACCTGGTTCGAGCCCGCAGCAGGCTGACGTCACACGCGGCATCCGGCCCTCGGCGCGGAACTAGGCTGGACGCATGACCGACGTCCGCACCGCCCCCGCAGACCTCGCCGAGGTGCTCGACGCGCGCCTCGCCGCCGCCAAGGAGGCGTCGCGGCGCCTCGCCCGCGCGACCACCGCCGAGAAGGATGCCGCGCTCGCGGCGATCGCGGAGCGGCTCCGAGCGCGGGTCAACGACATCGTCGCGGCGAACCGCGAAGACCTCGAACGGGGCCGGGAGTCGGGCCTCGGCACCGGCCTGCTGGACCGACTCACGCTCGACGAGGCGCGCATCGGCGCCATCGCCGACGCCGTGCTCGACGTCGTCGGGCTCGGCGACCCGGTGGGCGAGACCGTGAGCGGCCGCACGCTCCCGAACGGGGTGCGCATCGAGCAGGTGCGCGTGCCGCTCGGCGTCGTCGGGGCCATCTACGAGGCCCGGCCGAACGTCACCGTCGACATCGCGGCGCTCGCCCTGAAGAGCGGCAACGCGGTCGCCCTCCGCGGCGGCTCCGCCGCCGAGCGCACCAACGCCGTGCTCGTCGACGTGCTCCGCGAGGCGATCGCGGGCACCGGTCTCCCGGGCGACGTCGTGCAGACCGTCGACGACTACGGCCGCGAGGGAGCCCGTCACCTCATGCGTGCGCGCGACCACGTCGACGTCCTCATCCCGCGGGGGAGCGCGGCACTCATCCGTGCCGTCGTCGACGAGGCGACCGTGCCGGTCATCGAGACCGGAGCGGGCGTCGTCCACATGTTCCTCGACGCGAGTGCGCGCGAGGACTGGGCGGTCGACCTCGTGCACAACGCCAAGGTGCAGCGACCCAGCGTCTGCAACGCGCTCGAGACGCTGCTCGTGCACGCAGACGCCGCCGACCGGCTCCTGCCGCCCGTGCTCGCCCGGCTCGAGGCATCCGGGGTCACGGTGCACGGCGACGACCGCGTTCGGGCGCTGCACCCCGATGCGCTGCCGACCACCGACGAGGACTGGGCCACGGAGCACATGAGCCTCGACCTCAACGTCGGCGTGGTGGACTCGCTCGACGACGCGCTCGCGCACATCCGGCGGTACTCGACGAAGCACACCGAGTCGATCGTCACGAACGACCTCGGCAACGCCGAGCGATTCCTCGACGAGGTGGATGCCGCGGCGGTCATGGTGAACGCGTCGACGCGCTTCACCGACGGCGCGGAGTTCGGCTTCGGTGCCGAGGTCGGGATCTCGACGCAGAAGCTGCACGCTCGCGGCCCGATGGGCCTGCCCGAGCTCACGAGCACGAAGTGGATCGTGCGGGGCTCCGGTCACGTGCGCGCCTGAGCCGCGGCCCGCCCGCGCTCACCGATAGACTGTCCGCAGCGTCACCCACCCGAAGCACCTGGAGGAACGGCCGATGAGCCTGGCGACCGCACTGCAGACCATCACGGTCCTGACCGAGACCGAGTTCGCGAGGGAGCTCCCGTTCGACCCGATCTGGTACGGAGTGATCGTCTTCGGGATCTTCGCGGCGCTCGGCGTCGTCGTCTACTCGTACCGCGACGTGGCGAACCGCCACCGTTCCAAGGCCGAGGCGTACGCCGCCCGCCACGCGGGAAGCGAGCACGGCGGTCACTGACCCCGTCGATCCGGCCATGAGCTCGGCAGCGCGGCGCCCGCGCCTCGGCGTGATGGGCGGAACCTTCGACCCCATCCACCACGGGCACCTCGTGGCGGCGAGCGAGGTCGCCCAGGAGCTCGGCCTCGACGAGGTGGTGTTCGTGCCGACCGGGCGGCCGTACTACAAGGAGGTCGTGACGCCGGCGGAGCACCGCTACCTCATGACGGTGATCGCCACCGCGTCCAATCCGCGGTTCACGGTCAGCCGGGTCGACATCGATCGCGAGAAGCCGACGTACACGATCGACACGCTGCGCGACATCCGTCGGGAGCGACCGGATTCCGACCTGTTCTTCATCTCCGGCGCCGATGCGATCGCCCAGATCCTGTCGTGGAAGGACGTGGCGGAGCTCTGGAGCCTTGCGCATTTCGTCGCTGTGAGTCGACCGGGACATGTTCTGTCCGTTTCGGGTCTGCCGGAGCAGGACGTAAGCTTGCTGGAAGTCCCGGCGTTGGCGATCTCGTCGACCGATTGCCGGGATCGAGTGCACCGGGGATCACCGGTGTGGTACCTGGTGCCTGATGGGGTCGTCCAGTACATCTCCAAGCACCACCTCTACCGGAGTGTCGAATGACGTCGTCGCAGGAACCGCCGCTCACGCGCCGTGAGATGCGCGAGCGCGAGCGCATGCTGGAACAGCAGCGAGCCGCGTCGTCGGCGCCGGACGCCGCCGCACCTGCACCTGCGCAGCCGTCGTCGCCGCCGCGTCCCCAGCAGTATCCGCAGCAACAGGCTCAGCCGGAGTACCCGCAGGGGCAGGACCCGCGGGCGGCGCAACCCGCCCGACCGGCCGCAGGCGGGCCGTCCGGCATGCCTCCGGAGCGCCAGAT
>NZ_SDPL01000182.1 GCF_004135055.1 Agromyces binzhouensis
CGCCGGGTCGACGCACCGCCCGGGCGCCGCGGCTCACGCGGCCGGCGACGGGCTCGACTCGTCGGCGACGGCCCTCCGCCGTCGGAGGTGCAGGTGCTTGCGCTCGTCGAGCGACGGATCGGGCGCATCCCACACCTTCACGATCGCCCAGCCCACGGCGGTGAGCGGCACCGCCAGCACCGCGCCCGCGATGCCGCCGAGGATGGTGCCGGCGGTGAGGGCGACGAGGACGACGAGCGGATGCAGCTTCAACGACTGGGCCATGACGACCGGCTGGAGCAGGTCGCCCTCGAGCTGGTTCACGGCGATCACGATCGCGACGACGATGAGCGCGACGATCGGCCCGTTCGCGACGAGGGCGACCAGCGCCGCGAGGATGCCGGCAACCGTCGCCCCGATGAGCGGGATGAACGCCGTGAGGAAGACGATGACCGCGAGGGGCAGCGCGAGCGGCACCTGCAGGATCGCGAGGCCGATGCCGATCGCGACCGCGTCGACGAAGGCGACGATGGCGGTGCCGCGGACGTAGCCGCCCAGCACCTTGACCGAGGTCTCGCCGACGCGTCGGCCGCGCTCGAGCCGCTCGCCCGTGAAGGGCCGCATGAAGAACGCCCAGATCCGGTCGCCGTCCTTGAGGAAGAAGAACAGCACGACGAGCATCAGCACGAGCCCGGTCACGAACTCGGTCGCCTGCGAGACCCCCGTCAGGGCGCTCTGCCCGAACTCCGCGCTCGTGACGAAGTCGAGGATCCCGTCGCGCCACTCGTCGAGCTGCGCCTGGTCGACCGGGATCGGCAGGGTCTGCACCCAGTCGACGAGGTCCTCGAAGCCCGCGACGGCGGATTCCGAGAGGTCGCTCCACTGGGATCGGACGGCGAACACGATGGCCGTGATGATCCCGCCGAGCACGAGGATGCCGCCGAGGAGCGCCGTCCACGCGGCGAGGATCGGCGGCATGACGCGTCGCAGCAGCACGATCAGCGGGCTGGCCGCCGCCGCGAGGATGAGCGCGACGAGCACCGGGATCACGATGAGCGTGACCCGCGTGAGCGCCCACACGCCGAGTGCGCCGAGCGCGACGACGATGAGGACCTGCAGGCTGCGGATCGACCAGCGGCCGAGGCGGTCGTTCCAGATCGGGCCGCCCGCGCCGCGGCGCGCGTGTTCGGGGGCCGTGGGCGGTTCGGGATCGGGATCGCGTGCGGGTCGACGTCGGAGGACCATGGCTCGACCCTAGGGGCGGTGCGCGCACGAGCACAGGCCTTGACCCGGTGCGTCCGAGAGGCGACGGATGCCGCGGCATCCGTCGGAACTCAGGCGGAGCCGCTCCAGGGTGCCGGCACCAGGACCCAGACCACCTCGGCCGGGGCGTCGTCGTCCGCGGTCCAGGTGTGCGGCTCACGCCCGGGGAAGGTGAGCGCGTCCCCGGACTCGAGCCGCACGGTGCGGTCGGCGAAGCGGACGGTGACGGCGCCCGAGATCACGTGCATGACCTCGACGTCGCAGTTGACGGTGTAGAGGTCGGCGCCGCCGTGGGCGCCGGGGTCGAGGGACGACCGGAGGAGTTGCACGCGCTCCTCGCCGCGCGGCGACATGAGGTGCTCCTCGACGTGCACGCCGCCGAGGTTGATGCGGGGCGCATCCCCGCGGCGGATGTGCTGGATCTCGGGCTCGGCGAAGAGCGCGCCGACCGGGAGCGAGAGCACCTGGCAGAGCTGCACGAGGGTGGCGACGCTCGGCGAGGTCTCGTCGCGCTCGAGTCGGCTGAGGAAGCCCTTGCTGAGGCCGGTCGCCTCGGCGACCTGCGCGAGCGTGAGGCCCTGCGCGATGCGCGTACTGCGGAGCTTCGCGCCGATGGGCGTGCCGCCGACGTCGGCGGAGGGATGGAGGGGGCGCACGTCGGCTCCTCTCGTCTCGTGGCGCGAGCGCGGCATCCGTCGCCCTTGACGCGGGTGGGCCGGTCGGCGTAGCGTGTCCCGCAAGTTTCCTCAACAGTACCGGAAGTTGTCTAATATGCAACCCCCCACCGAATCCGCGCCGATCGGCCCGGTCGACGCCAGCGTCGTCCCCCGCTTCGCCGGCATCGCCACGTTCGCGCGGCTGCCCCGACTCGACGAGGTCGAACGAGCGGATGTCGCGGTCGTCGGGATCCCGTTCGACTCGGGCGTGAGCTACCGCCCGGGCGCCCGCTTCGGCCCCGCGCACGTCCGCGAGGCATCGCGCCTGCTCCGCCCGTACAACCCGGCGCAGGACGTGTTCCCGTTCGGCGCGCAGCAGGTCGCCGACGCGGGCGACCTGGCCGTGAACCCGTTCGACATCGCCGAAGCCGTCCGCCAGGTCGAGGCCGGCGCGCGCGAGCTCCAGGAGCGCGCGACGAAGCTCGTCGCGATCGGCGGCGACCACACGATCGCCCTCCCGCTGCTGCGCGCGATCCACGCCCAGCACGGCCCCGTCGCGGTGCTGCACTTCGACGCGCACCTCGACACCTGGGACACCTACTTCGGCGCGCCCACCACGCACGGCACGCCGTTCCGCCGAGCGAGCGAGGAGGGCCTCATCGACCTCACCGCGAGCATGCACGTCGGCATCCGCGGCCCGCTCTACGCCAAGAGCGACCTCGAGGACGACGCACGCCTCGGCTTCTCGATCGTCACGAGCGAGTACCTCGAGGAGCACGGCGTCGCGAGTGCGATCGAGCGCATGCGCGCCCGCATCGGCGACGCACCGCTCTACATCTCGATCGACATCGACGTGCTCGACCCCGCGCACGCGCCCGGCACCGGGACGCCGGAGGCCGGCGGCCTCACCAGCCGCGAACTGCTGCGGATGCTGCGCGCCCTCGCCGACCGGAACATCGTCGGCGCCGACGTCGTCGAGGTCGCGCCGGCCTACGACCACGCCCAGCTCACGGCCGTCGCGGCGAGCCACGTCGCGTACGAGCTCATCAGCGCCATGGCGCCCCGCGACTGACCGGCCGGTATCCCGCCGCACACCCACACCACCCACCACGTCCCCGCACGGCGAAGGAGCCCCAGGATGACCGACGTCCACACCCCCACCACCGAGGAGGTCGAGGCCGCGGCATCCGCCATCGTCGACGCCTTCGCCGCCACCGACCGCGACCGCTACTTCGCGACGTTCGCACCCGACGCCACCTTCGTGTTCCACACCGAGCCCGCGCGGCTCGAGGAGCGCTCGGCCTACGAGCGACTCTGGGACGAGTGGGTCGGCGGCGGCTGGCGCGTCGTCTCGTGCGAGTCGAGCGACCGAGCCGTCCAGGCCTTCCCGGGCGGGGCGGTCTTCTCGCACTCGGTCGCGACGACCGTCGAGACGCCCGACGGTCGCGAGTCCTATCGCGAGCGGGAGACCATCGCGTTCCGCACCGATCCCGTCCGCGGCCTCATCGCCGTGCACGAGCACCTCTCCCCCATGCCCGACGGCGCCCCCGTCGCCTGACCCCAACCCACCCGAGGAGAACCAGCAATGTCGCTCTACACCCGCCTCGAGCAGCGCCTCGAACGCAACTCCGACGACGCCGGCCCCGTGCGCGGCAGCCTCTCGCTGCTGCGCATCGGCATGATCTGGCTCGCGGCGAACCTCGTCGTGACCACCCTGCTCACCGGCACCCTGTTCGTGCCCGGCATCGACTACGGCCTCGCCATCCTGCTCATCATCGTCGGCACGCTCGTCGGCGCCGTCGTGCTGGTCACGGTCGGCAACATCGGCACCCGCACGGGCCTGCCGACCATGGCCCTCACGCGCGGCCCGTTCGGCACCCGAGGCAGCCTGCTCCCCGTCTCGGCGAACGTCGTGATCCTGATGGGCTGGAGCTGGGTGCAGGCCATGCTCGCGGGCATCGCGCTCGACTTCCTCGTGGCATCCGTCACCGGGTTCTCGAACCCCGTCATCTGGGCGGTCGTCTGCCAGACGATCGTCGTGATCCTCGCGATCTTCGGCCACGAGGGCATCGCGCGCATCGAGCCGTGGCTCGCCGGGATCATGCTCGCCATCATGGCGTTCATCTTCATCGCCGCGTTCACGACGTTCACGCCCGCCGAGTTCCAGGCGATCCCCGTGGACGAATCGATCGGCTACACCCCGATCCTCGTGCTCGACGTCGTCATCGCGACCGCGATCTCGTGGACGGTGCTCTCGGCCGACTTCAACCGCTTCGCGAAGACCAGCCGGGCCGGCATCATCGGGTCGGGCGTCGGCTACAGCCTGTCGACGATCATCGCCATGTCACTCGGCGCGACCGCGATCTCGTACGTGGTGCTCTCGGGCGGCGAGGCGATCCCCTTCGACCCGGTGACGATCGTCGAGCCGTTCGGATGGCCGCTCGCCGTCGTGATCTTCACGTCCGTCATGGCCACGAACACGATGGTCGTCTACGGCATGGTCACCTCGGTCGTGAACGCCGTGCCCGGCGCGAAGGTGAAGTTCCTGCCGACGGCGCTCATCCTCGGCCTGATCTCGATCGTCGGCGCGACCTTCTTCGGGCTGCTGGAGCAGTTCACGACGTTCCTCGTGACGATCGGCGCGCTGTTCGCCCCGGTGTTCGCGATCATGATCGTCGACTACTACCTCGTCAAGCGCGGCTCGTACACCCGCGAGATCCTGAACGCCCGCGGCGGACGCTACTGGTACCGCGGGGGCGTGAACTGGCTCGCCGTGCTCGCCTGGGTCGTCGGCGCGGTCGCGGTCTACCTCTGGACCTGGGTCTGGCCCACGCCGATCGGCGCGACCATCCCCGGCTTCGTGCTGACGTTCGTGCTCTACCTCCTGCTCTCGCTCCGCGAGCGGGCCGCACACGAGGCGGAGCCGAGCGAGCACCTCTCGCGCGAGCCCGTCACGACGGACGCCTGATCGCCGTGCGCGACCTCAGCCACCCGATCGCCGACGGCATGACGGTCTACCCCGGCGACCCGGCGGTGCACCTCTCCCCCGCGCTCGAACTCGACCGCGACGGCGCCGCCGTCACCGCCCTCGAGCTCGGGTCGCACACGGGAACGCACGTCGACGCGCCGGCGCACACCGTCGCCGACGGCCGGACCATGGCCGAGGTCGCGCTCGACGAGCTCGTCGGCGACGCCCTCGTGTTCCACCTCGAGGGCGTCGCCGACCACGCGACGTACGGGCTCGACGAACTCGCGGCGGCGCTCCCCGGCGGCGTGCTGCCCGACGCCCTGCCGCCGATCGCCGTCATCGACACCGGCTGGTGGCGGTGGTTCGGTGACGGACGCGCGCTGCGGCATCCGTCGCTCGACCCGGCCGCCGCGGCCGAGCTCGTCGCCCGCGGCGTGCACGTGCTCGCGGTCGACACCCTGAGCCCCGACCCGACGGATGCCTCGGGCACGACCTCCTTCCCCGTGCACGACGTGCTCCTCGGGGGCGACCACCTGATCGTCGAGAACGTGGCCGGCCTCGAGGGCCTGCCGCACCGGGTGCGCGTCGGGTTCTTCCCGCTGCGGCTCGGCGTCGACGGCGCGCCCGTCCGGGCGGTCGCGTTCGACGGCTGACGAGGGTACCGGGCCGCCGCGAACGCGAGCAGACTGGGGCGATGGACCTCGGTGCGTTCTCCGTCAGCCTCGCCGTCAGCGACCTCGCCGCCTCGCGGGAGTTCTACGGGCGCCTCGGGTTCGAGGCGTTCGGCGGCGATCCCGACCAGGGCTGGCTCATGCTCCGGAACGGCCCGCACGTGATCGGGCTGTTCCAGGGCATGTTCGAACGCAACCTGCTGACCTTCAACCCGGGCTGGGACCAGGCTGCGGCCGACGTCGACCCGTTCACCGACGTGCGCGAACTGCAGCGGACCCTCCGCGAGGCCGGTGCCGCGTTCGTGTCGGAGGTCGACGAGGGCGGGTCGGGGCCCGGGAGCTTCATCGTCATCGATCCCGACGGCAACCCCGTGCTCGTCGACCAGCACCGCTGACGGGGCGGGGCTCCTCGGCGGTCCGCGCCGCGCCCGCGCGCGCCCCCCAACCGCCCGCCCG
>NZ_SDPL01000183.1 GCF_004135055.1 Agromyces binzhouensis
CCGCGGCATCCGTCTCGCCGGACGGCGTCGGCACGCGCCGCTCGACCTGCGACCGGCCCGTCTCGACGGCCTCGACGGCCAGCCGCTCCGCGGCGGAGACCAGCGTCTCGTCGCCGTCGACCGCGACCGGGCCGCCCGTCATCACGAGCGCGAGCGTGTCGGCGCCGAGCAGCGCCTTGAGGTGCCGCGCAGCGCGCGCGGCATCCGTCTCGGTCATGTCGCCCCGCAGGTGCTTCGCGGCCCGTGAGGCGAGGTGCAGCGTCTCGTAGGTGGCCCGCTCGGCGTCGGTGCCGAGGTCCTTCGACTGCACCGCGAGGCGCCGGAGCAGCACCACGACGCCCACGGCGAGCGCGCCCGCGACGACGCCGGCAGCGGCGGCGAGCAGCATCGACTCGGGCATGCACGTCACTGTATCCGTCGTTCGTCGCCGCGCCGCGCCGTTCGTCGCACGGTCGGCGCCGCTCACCGACGACGAGCGGTCCGGGCCCCATGCGCGGCATCCGCGCGGTCAGCATGGACGCATTGCGACCGCAGCGGCGCGGGGCCTGCCCCGGCCGCATCCCCTCGAAGGAGAGACGCCATGGGCAATGAGGCCCTGAGTGCGGAAGTCGACCTGAGTCACGTCGACTACCCCGCCGTGCAGCAATCCCCGGAGTTCCAGGAACTCCGCAAGACCCACCGCAGTTTCGTCTTCCCCGTCCTCGCGGCGTGCCTCGTCTGGTACTTCGCCTACGTCCTGCTCGCCGTGTACGCGGTCGACTTCATGTCGACGCGCGTGTTCGGCAGCGTGAACGTGGCGATGGTCCTCGGGCTGGCACAGGTGGTCACCACCTTCGCCGTGACGATGTGGTACGTCCACTACGCCAACAAGCGGCTCGACCCGCAGTCGGAGAAGATCCGCACCGAGATCGAGTCCGGCGACTTCGAGACCGAGAAGGCGGTGCGCTGATGTTCGCGTTCGAAGCGGCGACCAGCTCGCCCGGCAACCCCTGGCTCAACATCGGCATCTTCGGCGCCTTCGTCGCGGTGACGATGGTCATCGTGTTCCGCGCCAGCCGGAACAACAAGACCGCGGCCGACTACTACGCGGCCGGCCGATCCTTCACCGGCGGGCAGAACGGCTCGGCCATCGCGGGCGACTACCTGTCGGCGGCATCGTTCCTCGGCATCGTCGGCGCGATCGCCCTGAACGGCTACGACGGGTTCCTCTACTCGATCGGGTTCCTCGTCGCATGGCTCGTGGCGCTGCTGCTCGTCGCGGAGCTGCTCCGCAACACGGGCAAGTTCACGATGGCCGACGTGCTCTCGTTCCGCCTGAAGCAGCGGCCCGTCCGGATCGCCGCGGCCACGACGACCCTCGTGGTGTGCTTCTTCTACCTGCTCGCGCAGATGGCGGGTGCGGGCGGCCTCGTGTCGCTGCTGCTCGGCGTGGGCGACCAGGTCGGCCAGGCCGTCGTCATCACGGTCGTCGGCGCGCTGATGATCCTCTACGTGCTCGTCGGCGGCATGAAGGGCACCACCTGGGTGCAGATCATCAAGGCCGTGCTGCTCATCGCGGGCGCCGGCGTGATGACGGTCTGGGTGCTCGCGCTCAACGGCTTCGACTTCTCGGCGCTGCTCGACAAGGCCGTCGCCGTGGCGGAGAACCCCGCGATCCTCGACCCGGGCCTGAAGTACGGCGTCTCCGAGGTCAGCAAGATCGACTTCATGTCGCTCGGCCTCGCGCTCGTGCTCGGCACCGCCGCGCTCCCGCACGTGCTCATGCGCTTCTACACGGTCCCGACCGCCAAGGAGGCCCGCAAGTCGGTCGTCTGGGCGATCTGGCTCATCGGCATCTTCTACGTGTTCACCCTCGTGCTCGGCTACGGCGCGGCGGCCCTCGTGGGTCCCGCCGTGATCGCCGGCGCGCCCGGCGGCCCGAACTCGGCGGCCCCGCTGCTCGCGTTCGCGCTCGGCGGCCCGCTGCTCCTCGGCCTGATCTCGGCGATCGCGTTCGCGACGATCCTCGCGGTCGTCGCCGGACTGACCATCACGGCGGCGGCCTCCTTCGCGCATGACATCTACGCGTCGGTCGTGAAGAAGGGCAAGCCCGAGCCGGGCGCCGAGGTCAAGGTGGCCCGTCGCACGGTCGTCATCATCGGCGTCGTCGCGATCATCGGCGGCATCGGCGCGAACGGCCAGAACGTGGCCTTCCTCGTGGCGCTGGCGTTCGCGGTGGCCGCGTCGGCGAACCTGCCGACGATCGTCTACTCGCTGTTCTGGAAGGGCTTCACCACCAAGGGCGCCCTCTGGAGCATGTACGGCGGCCTGATCTCGGCGATCGTGCTCATCATCTTCTCGCCGGTCGTCTCGGGCTCCGAGACGTCGATGCTGAAGACCGAGGCCATCGACTTCGCGATCTTCCCGCTGTCGAACCCGGGCATCGTCTCGATCCCCCTGGCCTTCCTCCTCGGGTGGATCGTGAGCGTCATGGACAAGACGGTCGAGAGCCCCGAGAAGCAGGCCGAGATGGAGGTCCGCTCGCTCACCGGCCTCGGCGCCGAGAAGGCGGTGAGCCACTAGAGGCTCCGGCGGCCGCCCGGGATGGGGTGATGGGGCGGCCGCCGGACACGACTGCGACGGGGTGGGACCGCCTGCCCACGACCTCGTCGCCGGCACGACGGGGGCGGATGCCTCGGGCCCACGGCCCGGCATCCGCCCCCGTTGCGCTGCGGCCGGTGCCATCACCGCCGCTGCCATCACCGCCGCCGACCTCGCTGCCGCCGACCTCGCTGCCGCCGAGCTCTGGCTCACCATCCGCTCGGGAGGAAGTTCCCGAGGACACGCGGCCGCGGCGGCCCGGGTTGCCGGCATGTCGGCATGAAGTTCCTCCCGAGCGCGCGCAGCGCCGCCTGCATCGCAGAGCCCGCCGGTGCGGCTCAGCGCGAGCGGCGACGCCGGGCCAGCCCGACCCAGAGCAGGGCGATCCCGCCGATCGCCACAATGGGGCCGATCACGGCCCACATCGTGACCCCGGACATCACCGAGCCCGGCAGGACGCCGACGCCCTGAAGAGTCCAGATGGTGCCGGCGACGGCGAGCACGGCGCCGAGGATGATCATGAGCAGGTTCACCGAACGGTCCTCTCCACGCGGGCGCAGGGGCACCCGGTTCCCACTCGAGCACGGAACGGGAGGAACTTCCGGATGGCGCGCCGCCGCGCCATCCGCTCTCACCGGCGTGTCGCCGGATTCCTCCTCCCGTTCGCGCACCGTGGGTGCGGCGCCGGGCCGCGTCACATGTTGATCATGTGCCCGGTGAGCCCGTGGAACGCCTCCTGCAGCGCCTCCGAGAGCGTCGGGTGCGTGTGCACGTTGCGGGCGAGCTCGAGCGCGCCGAGGTCCCACTTCTGCGCGAGGGTCAGCTCGGGGAGCAGCTCCGAGGCGTCCGGCCCGATGAGGTGGCCGCCGAGCAGTTCGTAGTGGGTCTTGTCGGCCACGAGCTTCACGAACCCGACCGGGTCGCCGAGGCCGTTCGCCTTGCCGTTCGCGGTGAAGGGGAACTTCGCGGTGATCACGTCGTAGCCCTCGTCGCGCGCCTGCTGCTCGGTGAGCCCGAACGAGGCGACCTGCGGCGAGCAGAACGTGGCGCGCGGCATCATCCGGTAGTCGCCGAGCTCCATGGTCTCGGCGTCGGCGATGGTCTCGGCCGCCACGACGCCCTGCGCCTCGGCGACGTGCGCGAGCATGAGCTTCGCGGTCGCGTCGCCGATGGCGTAGATGTGCGGCACGTTGGTGCGCATGCGGTCGTCGATCGCGATGGCGCCGCGCTCGGTGAGTTGCACGCCCGTGGCGTCGAGCCCGAAGCCCTCGACGTTGGGAGCGAAGCCGACGGCCATGAGCACCTTGTCGACGACGAGCGAACCCGGCTGCCCGTCGGCCCCGGTGTAGGTCACGGTGACCTGGGAGCCCTGGTCGGTCACCGTCTCGACCTTCGTCGAGGTCAGGATGGGCACGCCGAGGTTGCGGTACTGGCGCGTGATCTCCTTCGACACCTCGGCGTCCTCGTTCGGCAGCGCGCGGTCGAGGAACTCGACGACGGTGACCTCGACGCCGTAGTTCCGGAGCACGTAGGCGAACTCCATGCCGATGGCGCCCGCACCGACGATCGCGATCGAGCGCGGCAGGTCTCGGGTGAGGATCTGCGTCTCGTAGGTCACGACGTTGTCGGAGAGTTCGACGCCCGGCAGCAGGCGCACCCTGGAGCCGGTCGCGATGATCGCGTTGTCGAAGGTCAGCGACTCGACCGAGCCGTCGCCCTTCGCGACGTCGATGCCGTTCGGACCGGTGAACGAGCCGCGGCCGTCGAACTCGGTGATGCCGTTCTTCTTCATCAGGAAGTGCACGCCCTTGACGTGCTTCTCGGAGACCTGGCGGCTGCGGTCGTACGCCGCGCCGAAGTCGAAGTGCACGTCGCCCGAGATGCCGAAGGTGGAGGCCTGGGCGTGGAAGATGTGTGCGAGCTCGGCGTTGCGCAGCAGTGCCTTCGAGGGGATGCACCCGACGTTGAGGCAGACCCCGCCCCAGTACTTCTCCTCGATGACGGCCACCTTCAGGCCGAGCTGGGCGGCGCGGATGGCGGCCACGTAGCCGCCCGGACCCGCGCCCAGGACGATGACGTCGAAATGGCTGGTCATGGCGCCAAGCCTAGGCGCGGTGCGCCGGATCGGCACGGGCGGGGGCTCGTCGCTGCCAACCTTCGGCGGGTTCCGGACATCGCATTCCGGGACCCTCGTGGCCGGCCCCAGCGGGTCGTACCGTTGGCGGGTGAGCACCACCACCCCCTCCGGTCCCACCACCACCGCGCCGTCGACCGCGACGGCGCCGCGCCGCGGCGGCATCCGCACCTGGGCGCAGTTCCTCTCGGCGGGACTCGTCTGGGGTGCGAGCTTCCTGTTCATGGCCGTCGCGCTGGGCGGCGTCTCGTTCACCCAGGTCGCGTGGACGCGCACCGTGCTCGGCGGCCTCACGCTCGGCCTCGTCGTGCTCGCGGTCCGTCCGCGCGTCGCGGGCGGTCCGGTGCTGCCGCGCGAGCCGATCGTGTGGCTGCACTTCCTCGTGATCGGGGTGCTCGGGTGCGTGATCCCGTTCCTCCTGTTCTCGTGGGCGCAGCAGAGCGTGACCTCGAGCCTCGCCTCGATCCTCAACGCGACGACGCCGATCATGACCGCGGTCGCCGCCACGCTCGTCTTCCGGGTCGAGCGGCTGGATGCCTCGCGCTGGCTCGGCGTGATCGTCGGCATCCTCGGGGTGGTCGTCATCATCGCGCCGTGGTCCTCCGAGCTCGGTGGCAGCCTCGCGGGACAGCTCGCGTGCCTCGGCGCGACCGCCTGCTACGGCGTCATGTTCGGCTACACGCGCAGGTTCCTGAGCGGCCGGCCCATCGCGCAGACGACCTTCGCGTTCCTGCAGGTCGGCATGGGCGCGGCCGTGATGCTGCTGCTCACGCCGATCCTCGCCGTCGGCCCGGTGGCGCTCGACCTGCCGATCGTGGCGAGCCTCGCGGTCCTCGGCATCCTCGGGACGGGCCTCGCCTACGTCTGGAACATCGGCGTGATCCGCGACTGGGGTCCGACGAACGCGTCGACCGTCACCTACGTCACGCCCGTGGTGGGCGTCGTGCTCGGCGTGCTGGTGCTCAGCGAGCCGCTGTCGTGGAACGAGCCGGTGGGCGCGCTCGTCGTCATGCTCGGCATCGTGCTCGCCCAGGGGCGGGTGCGGATGCCGCTCGCGCGACGGTCGCCCGCGGCCGGGTGATCGCTCGCCCCTGTGCAGGGGCGACGCGATGTGATGGGGTGAGCAGGTGACGAGCGCCTCGCAGCCCGCCCCTCATCCCGCCGTCGACGCGACCTCCTCCGCGGCGGACCTCGCCGCGGCGTTCCGCGCGGGCGCGG
>NZ_SDPL01000184.1 GCF_004135055.1 Agromyces binzhouensis
CCCGCCGCCGCCGCCGCCCGGCGGCCCGACGCCGCCTCCGCCTCCCGGCGACGGCGCCTACCAGCAGAGCCAGCCGCTCAGCCCGGCCGACGAGAAGCTCTGGGCCACGCTGATCCACATCGGCGGCATCCTGTTCGGCTTCCTGCCCGCGCTGATCGGCTATCTCGTCCTGAAGGACAAGGGCCCCTTCATCCGCGAGCACACCGCGACGGCGCTGAACTTCCAGATCACGCTGCTGATCGCCTACGTCGTGGGCTCGATCCTCACGTTCGTGATCATCGGCATCTTCCTGCTGCTCGCGGCCTGGATCGCCGCGATCGTGTTCGGCATCATCGCCGCGATCAAGGCCAACAACGGCGAGTACTACGTGTACCCCGTCGCGATCAAGTTCGTGAGCTAGTCCTCGAGCAGGCGCCGCACGACGGCGTCAGCCAGCAACCGCCCTCGTCGGGTCAGCGCGAGCCGCCCGGCGAGGGCGGTTCGCGCGTCCACGAGCCCGTCGGCGATGAGGCCCGCGACCGCATGCCGGCCGCCCGCGTGCAGGCTCGACACCTCGACGCCCTCCCTGATGCGCGTCGCGAGCAGGATGCGCTCGGTCTCGCGGGTCGCGTGGTCGAGCGTCTCGCGGCCGACCGCCGGCGAGACGCCCGCAGCCAGTCGCTCTGCGTACGCCGCAGGGTGCTTCGCGTTCCACCAGCGCACGCCGCCCACGTGGCTGTGCGCGCCGGGCCCGACGCCCCACCAGTCGTCGCCGCGCCAGTACCCGAGGTTGTGCCGCGACCGCTGCGCGGCATCCGTCGCCCAGTTCGAGACCTCGTACCACTCGTAGCCGGCCTCGCCGAGCAGCTCATCGGCGAGCTCGTACATGTCGGCCGCGAGGTCGTCGTCGACGGCCGGCAGTTCGCCGCGGCGGATCCGCCGGGCGAGCTTGGTGCCGTCCTCGACGATCAGCGCGTACGCGCTGACGTGGTCGGGACGCTCGGCGAGCACGGCCGCGAGGCTGGCGCGCCAGTCGGCGAGCGACTCCCCCGGCGTGCCGTAGATCAGGTCGAGGCTGACGTCCAGGCCCGCCTCGCGCGCCCACCCCACGACGAGCGGGACCCGCTCCGGGTCGTGGGTCCGGTCGAGCGCGGCGAGCACGTGCGGCACCGCCGACTGCATGCCGAACGACACCCGGGTGAACCCGCCGTCCGCGAGCCGCCGCAGGTCGACCGCGTCGACCGAGTCGGGGTTGGACTCGGTCGTGACCTCGGCGCCGTCCGCGATGCCGAACGCGTCGCGCACCGCGCCCAGCATCCGGACGAGGTCGGCGGCGGGCAGCAGCGTCGGCGTCCCGCCGCCGAAGAACACCGTCGCAGCCGGGCGGTCCGGGGCGCCGGACGCCGCGAGCACGTGGCGGGCGAACCCGAGCTCGGCGGCGGCCTGGTCGGCGAAGTCCTCCTGGCGCGCACCGCGGAGCTCACCCGACGTGTACGTGTTGAAGTCGCAGTACCCGCACCGCACGCGGCAGAACGGCACGTGCAGGTACACGCCGAACGCGCGGGACGCGGCATCCGTCGTCGCACTCGCCGGCAGCAGGCCGTCGGCCGGGGCCGGGTCGGCGATCGGGAGCGGCCCCGCCATCAGACGGGGAAGGCGGGATGCAGCGCACGGAGCTCCCGCTTCGTGAGCTCCCGCCGACGCCGGCGCACGAGCGGCCCGAAGACGCGCCGCAGGCCTCCGTTCGGCTCGAACGCCGACCGGATCGTCAGCCAGACCGAGTCGTCGTCGCGGTGCTCGAGGATGAACGACTCCTCGCCGTTCTCCGAGGCGTCGCCGGTCGTCCCGTAGGCGAAGCCGATCCGATTCGGCTCGTCGACGACGTAGACGACGAGGACCGGGGTCGCGTGCGAGCGGAGCCGGCCGTGCCGCCTCAGCGTGGCGGTCATCCCGGCGCTGACGTACGGCGTGCCGTCGGGGCCGAACCGCTGCTCGACGCGCGCCGCGGGCTGCTCGGGGAGCGGCGCGCCGGTCTCGTCGTACGCGATGCCCGTGTACTGGGCGCCCGTGCCGGGCGAGGCATCCACCACGGTGAAGCCGGCGCCCTGCTGGATGCCCCAGGTCATGAGCGACTCGGCCGCCGCCTCGAAGCGCTCCCGGCCGGAGCCCAGCCGCACCGAGTCCTCGGCCGGCGTGAACCCTGCGGGCGGGTAGCGCAGCAGGTCGGGGTCGAGCGTCGCGCCGATCGCGCCATAGGTGACGGACTGGTCGGTGAACGTGCTTCGCCGGGTCATCGCTCCCCCTACTTCTTGGCGTCCTTCTTCTCGGTCTCCCCGCTCAGGGCGGCGATGAACGCCTCCTGGGGCACCTCGACGCGGCCGACCATCTTCATGCGCTTCTTGCCCTCCTTCTGCTTCTCGAGGAGCTTGCGCTTGCGCGTGATGTCACCGCCGTAGCACTTCGCGAGGACGTCCTTGCGGATGGCCCGGATCGACTCGCGCGCGATGATGCGCGCCCCGATCGCCGCCTGGATGGGCACCTCGAACTGCTGCCTCGGGATGAGCTCGCGCAGGCGCCCCGTCATCAGCACGCCGTACGCGTAGGCCTTGTCGCGGTGCACGATCGCGCTGAAGGCGTCGACCTGCTCGCCCTGGAGCAGGATGTCGACCTTCACGAGGTCGGCGGCCTGGTCGCCCGCGGGCTCGTAGTCGAGCGAGGCGTAGCCGGCGGTCTTCGACTTCAGGTTGTCGAAGAAGTCGAACACGATCTCGCCGAGCGGCATGTGGTACCGGATCTCGACCCGGTCCTCGCCGAGGTACTCCATGCCGAGGAGCGTGCCGCGACGCGACTGGCAGAGCTCCATGATCGTGCCGACGTAGTCCTTGGGCGCCAGGATCGCGGCCTTCACGATCGGCTCGCGCACCTCGGCGATCTTGCCGCCGGTCGGGAACTCGCTCGGGTTCGTGACCGTGACGGTCTTCTTGTCCTCGGTGGTCACCTCGTAGACCACGGACGGCGCGGTCGCGATGATGTCGAGGTCGAACTCGCGGCGGAGCCGCTCGGTGACGATCTCGAGGTGGAGCAGGCCCAGGAACCCGCAGCGGAAGCCGAACCCGAGCGCGACCGACGTCTCGGGCTCGTAGACGAGCGCGGCATCCGAGAGCTTCAGCTTGTCGAGCGCCTCGCGGAGCTCGGGGTAGTCGCTGCCGTCGATCGGGTAGAGGCCGGAGAAGACCATCGGCAGCGGTTCGGTGTACCCGGCGAGCGGCTCGGCCGCCGACTTGGCGGCGGTCGTCACGGTGTCGCCCACCTTCGACTGGCGGACGTCCTTCACCCCGGTGATGAGGTAGCCCACCTCGCCGACGCCGAGGCCCTTCGTCGGGGTCGGCTCAGGCGCGCTCACCCCGATCTCGAGGATCTCGTGCGTGGCGCGCGTCGACATCATCTGGATGCGCTCGCGCGGGTTCAGCTGGCCGTCGACCATCCGGACGTAGGTGACGACGCCGCGGTAGCTGTCGTACACGGAGTCGAAGATCATCGCCCGCGCGGGGGCGTCCGCATCGCCCGTCGGCGCCGGGATGCGCTCGACGACCCGGTCGAGCAGGTCCTCCACGCCCATGCCGGTCTTGCCGGAGACCCGCAGCACGTCGTCGGGCGAACCGCCGATCAGGTCGGCGAGCTCGCGCGCGTACTTCTCGGGCTCGGCGGCCGGCAGGTCGATCTTGTTGAGCACGGGGATGATCTCGAGGTCGTTCTCGAGCGCGAGGTAGAGGTTCGCGAGCGTCTGGGCCTCGATGCCCTGCGCGGCATCCACCAGCAGGATCGCGCCCTCGCACGCGGCGAGCGAGCGCGAGACCTCGTAGCTGAAGTCGACGTGGCCGGGCGTGTCGATCATGTTGAGGGCGTACGACGTGTCGCCGACCTGCCAGGGCATGCGCACGGCCTGGCTCTTGATCGTGATGCCGCGCTCGCGCTCGATGTCCATGCGGTCGAGGTACTGCGCGCGCATGTCGCGGTCGGCGACGACGCCCGTGATGCCGAGCATGCGGTCGGCGAGCGTCGACTTGCCGTGGTCGATGTGCGCGATGATGCAGAAGTTGCGGATCAGCGCGGGATCGGTGGCGGCGGGCACCGGTGGGGCAGCGGCTCTCGGAGACATCCCGTCGATTCTCCCATGCGGGCGATCGCACTTTCGACGGATGCCGCCCGAGGTGCCCCGGACTACGCTGAATCGCACCATGACCGTGCTCGATGCCCCACTCGTCGGACGGGTCCAGCCGTCCGCGCTGCGCCCCGTGTTCGTCTCGTTGCGGGCCGGACTCCACGTCCTCGTGGTCGGCCTGACGTTGTTCGTCCTCGCACGCGCGGTGCTCGCCGGCGGCGAGCAGCTCGTCGCGATCTCGATCCTCTCGATCGCCTTCATCGGCGCCTACCTCGTCGGCGTGGTCACCGCGCACCAGGTCGTGACGCCGTGGATGCGCGCGGCCTGGCTCGTCATGCTGCTGGGACTCTGGCTGGGGCTCAGCGCGCTGACCCCGGACGCGGCCTTCCTGGCGTTCCCGCTGTTCTTCCTCGAGCTGCACGTGCTCCCCGCGCGGTGGGCGGTGCCGCTCGTCGGCGTCACCTTCGTCCTCAGCGTGTGGAGCTCCACCTCGCAGCTCGGGTTCGAGGTCGGCAGCGTGCTCGGACCGCTCATCTCGGCGGGCGTCGCGGTGATCATCGGGCTCGGCTACCGGGCGATGGCGGTCGAGACGCGCGAACGGCAGTCGCTCATCCTCGACCTGCTCGCCACGCGCGAGGAGCTCGCGGCCGCCAGCCGCGAGGCCGGCACGCTCGCGGAGCGCGAGCGCATCGCCCGTGAGATCCACGACACCGTGGCCCAGGGGCTGTCGAGCATCCAGATGCTGCTCCACGCCGCCGAGCGCGACGTCGCCGACACGAGCACGCGCGACAAGCTCCGCCTGGCCCGTGAGACGGCGGCCGAGAACCTCCAGGAGACGCGCCGCTTCATCCGCGAGCTCACGCCGCCGGCGCTCGACGAGCAGACCCTGCCGGGCGCGCTCCGCCGCCTCGCGGATGCCACGAACGAGCAGGCGCGCCAGGCGGGCACGCGCACGCGCATCGCCTTCTCCCTGAGTGGCGACCCGGTCCCGCTCCCCATGTCGATCGAGGCCACGCTCCTGCGGCTCGCGCAGGGCTCGCTCTCGAACGTCGTCAAGCACGCCGATGCGGCGCGCGCCGAACTCACCCTCAGCTACCTCGGCGACGAGGTCGCGCTCGACGTCGTCGACGACGGCGTCGGCTTCGACCCGTCGGCGCTCGGGGGCGACGACGAATCCGTGCCGTCGTTCGGGCTCCGCGCCATCCGCCGCCGCGCCGAGAGCCTCGGCGGCACGGTCGACGTCGAGTCGACGCCCGGGGGCGGCACGGCGCTCTCGGTGCGGATCCCGGTGGTCCGGGCATGATCGGGCTCCTGCTCAGCGACGACCATCCCGTGGTCCGGGCCGGCATGCGCGCGCTCCTCGAGGCCGAGGACGACCTCCACGTCGTGGGCGAGGCGGCGAGCGCCGAGGAGGCGGTCCGGCTCGCGGAGACCCCGGGCATCGACCTGGTCCTCATGGACCTCCAGTTCCCCGGTGCCCTCCAGGGCGTCGACGCGACGCGTCGGATCCGCTCGATGCCGAACGCCCCGCGCGTGCTGGTCCTCACGAACTACGACACCGATGCCGACATCCTCGGCGCCATCGAGGCCGGCGCGAGCGGCTACCTCCTGAAGGACGCCCCGCCCGGCGAACTCGTCGCGGCGATCCGCGCGGCGGCGGCCGGCGAGTCCGCGCTCGCCCCGACGGTCGCGTCCCGGCTCGACGAGTCGCAGC
>NZ_SDPL01000185.1 GCF_004135055.1 Agromyces binzhouensis
TCGGCGCGGGCGGGCGACGGCGAGCAGCGCGACGGCGGCGACGAGCTGGCGGAGCGCGACGACGCCCGCAGGTCCGACGAGGGGGAAGATCGTCGCGCCGATCGCGGCGCCGACCTGGACGGAGGTCGCGCCGCCGAGGACCGCGACCCCGCCGCCGATCCCGTCTCCGTTCGTCCGTGCCATGCGACTCACGCTACGTCGGCATTGACGCGCTGAGAAATGCAATGCGCGCCCATTGATACGCTGAGCACATGGATCTGGAGCTGCGGCATCTCCGCGTCCTCGTCGCCGTCGACGACGAGCGATCGTTCACGGCCGCGGCCGACCGGCTCGGGATGTCGCAGGCCGCGGTCTCCCGGTCGCTCGCCGCACTCGAGCGCACGGTCGGGGCGACGCTGATGCACCGGACGACCCGGCGCGTGGAACCGACCGAACCCGGCACCGCGCTCGCGGGCACCGCGCGCCGCGTCCTCGCCGAGCTCGATCGGGCGGTCGCGTCCCTGCGCGGCGAGCGCGCCGTGATCCGGATCGGGTACGCCTGGGCGGCGCTCGGCGCGCACACCACCTCGGTGCTCCGCGCCTGGAACCGCGCGCATCCCGAGGACCCGATCCGACTCGTGCGCATCAACTCGCGCGACGCGGGGCTCCTCGACGGGCACGTCGACCTCGCCGTCGTGCGGCACCCGGTGCTGCCGCCCGAACTGCGGTCCGAGGTCGTGGGCCGCGAGCAGCGGGTCGCCGCGCTGCCCGTCGACCATCCGCTCGCCGACCGCGACACCGTCTCGCTTGCCGACCTGACGCCGTGGGAGGTCGCGGTCGACCTGCGTGCCGGCACGACGACGGCCGAGCTCTGGGAGTCGCGGGGGATCGCGTCACCGCGCCTCACGTCGAGCGGCGACGTGGAGGAGTGGCTCGACCTCATCGCCGCAGGCGATGCGATCGGCGTCACCTCCGAGGCGACCGCGCACCACCTCCCGCGGCCGGGGGTGGTGTTCGTGCCGATCGACGACGCGCCGCCGATGGAGGTGCGCATCGCCTGGCACCGGAACCACCGGCATCCGTCGACCGGGCGCATCACGCGCGCGGTGCGCGCGGCGTACACGTCGGCGGCCGCCGAGGAGGCCGGCGCCGCGCACGGCTGATCTAGGCTGGTGGCTCGTGAGTGATGCACCGATCGGGATCTTCGACTCCGGCGTGGGCGGCCTCACCGTCGCCCGCGCGGTGCGCGACCAGCTCCCGAACGAGTCGATCCTCTACGTGGGCGACCTCGAGCACTCGCCCTACGGGCCGAAGCCGATCGCCGACGTGCGCCGCTACGCGCTCGCCGTGCTCGACGACCTCGTGGCGCAGGGCGTGAAGATGCTCGTGATCGCGTGCAACACCGCGTCGTCGGCGATGCTGCGCGATGCGCGCGAGCGCTACGACGTGCCGGTCGTCGAGGTCATCCAGCCGGCGGTGCGGCGCGCGGTCGCAACGACCCGCACCGGCCGCGTCGGCGTGATCGGCACCGCCGGCACGGTGCAGTCGCGCGCGTACGACGACGCCTTCGCCGCCGCACCGCACCTCGACCTCTCGTCGGCGGCCTGCCCGCGCTTCGTCGAGTTCGTCGAGTCCGGCGTCACCACGGGCCCCGAGGTGCTCGCCGTCGCCGAGGAGTACCTCGCGCCGCTCCGGGACGCCGGCGTCGACACGCTCGTGCTCGGCTGCACGCACTACCCCTTCCTCACGGGCGCGATCTCGTACGTCATGGGGGAGGGCGTGAGCCTCGTCTCGAGCGACGTCGAGACGGCGAACGACGTCTACCGCGTGCTCGTCTCCCAGGGCCTCGAGCGACGCTCGCCCGAACCGCCCGTGCACCGCTTCGAGGCGACGGGCGGATCGAGCGCGGCGTTCCTCGACCTCGCGCACCGCCTCATCGGCCCAGAGATCTCGCAGGTCGAGCTCGTGCAGACGGGCGTGCTCACGCTCCCCGTCGCATCGCCGGCCGCGCCCACCGCCTCATCCGGAACCGCCGCGCCCGCGGCATCCGCCACCGACAGGAGAACCCAGTGACCGAGACCCCCGACCTCGTGCGTGCCGACGGCCGCACCCCCGACGCGCTGCGCGACGTCGTCATCGAGCGCGGATGGAGCGCACACGCGGAGGGCAGCGCGCTCATCTCGTTCGGGAACACGAAGGTGCTGTGCACGGCGAGCTTCACCAACGGCGTGCCGCGCTGGATGACCGGCAAGGGCAAGGGCTGGGTCACGGCCGAGTACGCGATGCTGCCGCGCTCCACGAACACGCGCAACGACCGCGAGTCGGTCAAGGGCCGCATCGGCGGCCGCACCCACGAGATCAGCCGGCTCATCGGCCGGAGCCTCCGCGCCGTGGTCGACATGAAGTCGCTCGGCGAGAACACCATCCAGATCGACTGCGACGTGCTGCAGGCCGACGGCGGCACCAGAACCGCGGCCATCACGGGCGCGTACGTCGCGCTCGCCGACGCGATCGAGTGGGCGCGGGGCAAGCGGTTCATCGCGCAGAAGGCGACGCCGCTCATCGACACCGTCTCGGCGGTGTCGGTCGGCATCATCGACGGCACCCCGATGCTCGACCTCGCCTACGTCGAGGACGTCCGCGCCGAGACCGACATGAACGTGGTCGCGACGGGCCGGGGCCTCTTCGTCGAGGTGCAGGGCACCGCCGAGGGCGCGCCGTTCGACCGTCGCGAGCTCGACCAGCTGCTCGACCTCGCGCTCGCCGGCACGACCGAGCTCACCGCGATCCAGCGGGCCGCGCTCGAGGCGCCGCTCGCGGGCGCGGATGCGAGCGCCGCGGGCTGATCGGGGGCCGACGGATGCCGCAGTCGCTCGAGGTCGTCCTCGCCACGCACAACGCCCACAAGGTCGCCGAGTTCCAGCAGATCCTCGGGGCCGAGTTCCCGGGCATCACGGTGCTGCCGTACGACGGGCCCGAGCCCGTCGAGGACGGCACGTCGTTCGACGAGAACGCGTTCATCAAGGCGCGCGCCGCGGCATCGCACACGGGTCGCATCGCGCTCGCCGACGACTCCGGGATCGCGGTCGACGTGATGGGCGGCTCACCGGGCATCTTCTCGGCGCGCTGGGCGGGGCCCGGGCGCGGCGCCGAGGCGAACCTCGAGCTGCTGCTCGCGCAGCTCGGCGACATCCGCGACCCGCATCGCACCGCGCACTTCCACTGCACGATCGCCCTGGTGGTGCCGGATGCCTCGGGCGGCGAGCCGCACGAGTTCGCCGCGGTCGGCGCGTGGCCCGGGCGCATCGCGACCGAGCGTGCCGGCGTCAACGGCTTCGGCTACGACCCGATCTTCCTGCCCGACGGCTTCGACGTGTCGGCCGCGGAGCTCGCGCCCGACGTGAAGAACGCCCACAGCCACCGGGCGCGCGCGTTCCGGGCGCTGCTGCCCGAGCTGGAGCGCGTGGCGCGATTCGGCTGAACCCGGCCGGCGAGAACGGGACTCATTCCCATCACCGGCGAGCGGCGGCATCCGTGCCTACGCTGGAGGGGATGGGACACTCGCACGACCACGCCGCCGACGCGCACGCCGCCGGCCGCCGACGCCTCGCGATCGCGATCGCGATCATCGCGTCGTTCGTCGTCGTGCAGGTCGTCGGCGGCTTCCTGACGGGCTCGCTCGCGCTGCTCGCGGACGCCGGCCACATGACGAGCGACCTGCTCGGCCTCGTGGTCGCGCTCGGCGCCGCGATCGTCGCCGCCAGGCCCGCGAACGACCGGCAGACCTACGGCTTCCGCCGGTTCGAGGTGTTCGGCGCCCTCTTCAACGGCGTGCTGCTCGTCGTCGTCGCGGTCTCGGTGACCGCGAGCGCGATCGGCCGGCTCGCCTCCGGCGCGTCGGGCGAGGCCCATGAGGTCGCCGGCGGTCCCATGCTCGTCATCGCGATCGTCGGCCTGCTGGCCAACGTCGCCGCGCTGCTCGTGCTCCGCGGCGGGGCGTCGCAGTCGATCAACCTGCGCGGCGCGTACCTCGAGGTGCTCGGCGACACGATCGGCTCGGTGCTCGTCATCGCGGCGGCGATCGTGATCCTCGTCACGGGCTGGGACGCGGCCGACCCGATCGCGTCGCTCCTCATCGCGGGGCTCATCGTGCCGCGCGCGGTCGTGCTGCTGCGCGACGTGATGCGCGTGCTCAGCCAGTCGGTGCCCGCCGAGACGGATGTCGCGGAGATCCGCGATCACATCCTCGACACCGACGGCGTGGTCGCCGTGCACGACGTGCACGTGTGGGCGATCACGACCGGTGCGCACGTGTTCAGCGCCCATGTCGAGGTCGAACCCGCCGTGTTCGCGGAGGGGCGGGTCGGCGCACTGCTCGACGAACTGGGCGGATGCCTCGACGAGCACTTCGACGTCGAGCACTCGACCTTCCAGCTCGAGCCGTCGGGCCGCGGGCGCCGCGAGTCGGCGACGCACGCCTGAGCCCGTGGGCGCAGCCTTGACGTCCGCGCGCACCAGATGTATCGTGACGCGATATACCGCAGTTCGATACATTCGACGATCGAGGGACGATGAGCGCCGAGACCCAGCCGAAGGACCTGCTTCCGCTCAGCGAGCCGGTCTTCCACATCCTGCTCTCGCTCGCCGACGAGGAGCGGCACGGGTACGGCATCATGCGCGAGGTGCGCGATCGGACCGAGGGATCGATCGTGCTCGCACCCGGCACGCTCTACGGGGCGATCAAGCGGCTCCGTGCGCTGGGGCTCATCGCCGAGGCGGCCGCACGGGTCGACCCCGAGCTCGACGACGAGCGGCGCAAGTACTACCGGATCACCGGTCTCGGTGAACGCGTCGCCGCCGCCGAGGCCGCCCGCGTCGCGGCGCTCGCCCGGCAGGCGGTGCTCAAGCGGCTGCTCCCGGGGTGGGGTGGGGCCTGATGTCCGCGCCCGGCATCGAGGGGCGTCTCTTCGGCGCCGCGATGCTGATGCTGCCCGGTGAGTTCCGCTCGGAGTACGGCGAGGAGATCCGGGTGCTGGCCCGCGACACCGTCCGCGAGGCGCAGTCGCAGGGCGCCCGCTCCGCGCGATCGGCGCGGGTGCGGATCGTCGTCGACCTGGTGCTGGCGGCGATGCGCGAACACGCACGGAAGGAGTCCGTCATGCACGTCAACCTCGCCGGCCTCGGAGCCGGAATCGCGACCGCGATCGGCCTGCCCATGATCGTGGCGAGCTACTCGAGCTACGGATTCTGGGGGCTCGTCCGCCAGACCGGCGCGGTGGTCGGATTCGATTCGACCGACGTCGCCGTGCATCCGACGATCGTGCTCGTCGGGGCCGTGCTGACCGCGATCGGGCTCCTCGCGCTCGTGCATCGCCTCTCCGCCGCCGCTGTGGCGACCCGGTCGGCGCTGCGCATCGCGGCGGTGGTCGGCAGCGCGATGGTCGGCCTCGGGGGCGTCTCGATGCTCAGCTACGCGCTGCCGACGGTCTCGCCGTGGCGTGGCGCGTTCGACCTCGTCGGCAGCATCCTGCTCGGTGCGGGGTTCCTCGCGATCCTCGGCGTCCTCATCGCCGCCGGCGTCATCTCGGTCCGCACGCGTGCCCTCGGTGCCCTCAGCTTCACGCCCCTCGCGGTCGTGGGCAGCCTCGCGCTGCTGCTGGGCGTCGCGCTCCTCGGCTTCGCGAGCGGCGTATCGATGGAGGTGTTCCTCCGCGGACCCGCGATGGCGATCGCGGTGTGGCTCGTGCCCGTGACGTCGGTCCTCCTCGGTGCCGGGCTCGCGCTCACGCCTGCCCCGTCCGGAGCTCGGGCGCGGGGGCGCGAACCCCACCCCGCGTGACCCGGCCGCCGGTTCAGGCTCGGCGCCGCGAGCGGC
>NZ_SDPL01000186.1 GCF_004135055.1 Agromyces binzhouensis
CGGCCCGAGGACGATCGCCAAGGCGCGCGCGGTCGGGACCGTCGCCGCGACCGTCGATGCGGACGCGGAGCCGGGCGCGGCCAGGACGAGGACGAGGGCGGCGAGCAGTCCGGCGAAGCTCGCCGCGACGGCGGTGCCGGGAACGGGGGAGAGGCGCATGCGTCGACCGTCTCGTGGCCGCATGCGGTCGTCGGCCGCGCGCCCCGCGCAGGTGTGCGGAGGCCGTCGGAAGCCCGGTGGTGAGGAGGGGTCGCCGAGCCGCGCCGTGATAGCATGACCGGAGCGCCTCGCCTGTCGGGGCGACTACGCGTGCCCATTCGGCCACCGACTCCACTCAGTCCCGCTCGCAGCTGTCGAAGCACGAGCCGGCGGAGCCGTGCCGGGCACCAGGGCTTCCGACCGCCGGTCGGAGCGTCAACTGAGAACAGAAGGAGTACGGCCATGGCCGTCGTCACCATTCGCCAGCTGCTCGACAGCGGCGTGCACTTCGGGCACCAGACCCGCCGTTGGAACCCGAAGATGAAGCGGTTCATCTTCACCGAGCGTTCCGGCATCTACATCATCGACCTCCAGCAGTCGCTGGCCTACATCGACAAGGCCTACGACTTCGTCAAGGAGACGGTCGCCCACGGCGGCACCATCCTCTTCGTCGGCACCAAGAAGCAGGCGCAGGAGTCGATCGCCGAGCAGGCGACCCGCGTCGGCCAGCCGTACGTCAACCAGCGTTGGCTCGGCGGCCTCCTCACCAACTTCTCGACGGTCTCCAAGCGCCTCGCGCGCATGAAGGAGCTCGAGGAGCTGGACTTCGAGGGCACGACCTCGGGCTTCACCAAGAAGGAGCTCCTCCTCAAGAAGCGCGAGCTCGACAAGCTGCACAAGTCGCTCGGCGGCATCCGCAACCTCTCGAAGACGCCGTCGGCGCTCTGGGTCGTGGACACCAAGAAGGAGCACCTCGCGATCGACGAGGCCAAGAAGCTCGGCATCCCCGTCATCGGCATCCTCGACACCAACTGCGACCCCGACGAGGTCCAGTACCCGATCCCGGGCAACGACGACGCGATCCGCTCGGTGAGCCTGCTCACCCGCATCATCGCCGACGCGGCCGCCGAGGGTCTCATCCAGCGCCACCAGAAGCCCGAAGAGGGCGAAGAGGCCGAGCCGCTCGCCGAGTGGGAGCAGGAGCTCCTCAAGGCCGGTTCTGAGACCACCCCGGAGCAGGCCTCCGCCGAGACCGAGAAGGTCGCGGAGTCGGAGTCCGAGGCGAAGGCCGAGGCCGCGGAGGTCGTCGACGAGGCGGCGACCGAGGTCGCCGCGACCGAGTCCGAGGCCGACGCCACGGCCGCCGCTGCTGCCGCCGAGTAACGCGGCATCCCCACCCACTCCGAAACGACAGGGAGTCCATTCCACATGGCCAACGTCAGCATCGCCGACATCAAGGCGCTCCGCGAGCAGCTCGGGACCGGCATGACCGACACCAAGAACGCGCTCGTCGAGGCCGACGGCGACATCGAGAAGGCGACGGAGATCCTCCGCCTGAAGGGCGCCAAGGGCAACGCCAAGCGCGCCGACCGCTCGACCTCCGAGGGCCTCGTGGCCGCCGTCGAGAACGGCGACGGCACCGCGACCCTCATCGAGCTCGCCTGCGAGACCGACTTCGTCGCCAAGGGCGACAAGTTCGTCGGCCTCGCCGACCGCGTGCTCGCGGCCGTCGCCGCGAGCCGTGCCGAGACCGTCGAGGCCGCCCTGGCCGCGCCGGCCGAGGCCGGGACCGTCGGCGAGCTCATCGACGGCGAGGCCGCGATCCTCGGCGAGAAGGTCGAGCTCCGCCGCGTCCGCCTCGTCAAGGGCGAGCACTTCTCGATCTACCTCCACAAGACCTCGAAGGACCTGCCCCCGCAGGTCGGCGTGGTCCTCGGCTACGCGGGCGACGACGCGGAGACCGCGCGCTCGATCGCGCAGCACATCTCGTTCGCCGCGCCGGAGTACCTCACCCGTGAGGACGTCCCGGCGGAGGCCGTCGAGAAGGAGCGCGCACTCGTCGAGCAGATCACCCGCGAGGAGGGCAAGCCCGAGGCCGCCCTCCCGAAGATCGTCGAGGGTCGCCTCGGCGCGTTCTTCAAGCAGGTCGCGCTGCTCGAGCAGGACTACGCCAAGGACAACAAGCTGTCCGTCGGCAAGGTCGTGCAGGACGCCGGCGTGACCGTGAGCGACTTCGCTCGCTTCAAGGTCGGCGCGTAACACGTGACAGGGGAGTCCGGACCGCATCCCGCGGTCCGGGCTCCTTTGCTGTGTCCGGATGCCGCGGCGACGCGCATCGGCCGCGGCGCGGTCCCGCCTGCACTGCGGCGCGGGCCCGGAACCACTAGTTTTGACTCCCAGAGGGGAAGGATCGGTCGGGGATGACGGAACACACGCGCAGGGTGCTGCTCAAGCTGTCGGGCGAGGCGTTCGGCGGCGGCGCACTCGGAGTCAACCCCGATGTCGTCAGTTCGCTGGCGCGCGAGATCGCCGATGCCGCTCGCACGGTCGAGGTCGCGATCGTCGTCGGCGGCGGCAACTTCTTCCGCGGCGCCGAGCTCAGCCAGCGCGGGATGGACCGTGGACGCGCCGACTACATGGGCATGCTCGGCACCGTGATGAACTCGCTCGCCCTCCAGGACTTCCTCGAGCAGGCGGGCGCCGAGACGCGGGTCCAGTCCGCGATCTCGATGACGCAGGTCGCAGAGCCCTACATCCCCCGCCGAGCCGAGCGGCACCTCGAGAAGGGCCGGGTCGTCATCTTCGGCGCCGGCGCCGGACTGCCGTACTTCTCCACCGACACGGTCGCCGCACAGCGCGCGCTGGAGATCGGCGCCGAGGTCGTGCTCGTCGCGAAGAACGGCGTCGACGGGGTCTACTCCGACGACCCGCGCACGAATCCCGACGCCCACAAGATTGACCGGATCAGCTACCAGGAGGCGCTGCAGCGCGGCCTCAAGGTCGTCGACTCGACCGCGTTCAGCCTCTGCATGGACAACGGCATGCCGATGCAGGTCTTCGGCATGGAGCCTGCGGGCAACGTGACGAAGGCGATCCTCGGCGCCGACCTCGGCACCATCGTGAGCAACGGCGAGCCGACCGCCGGTCGATAGACTGTCCGGAGCCCGAGAGAAGGAGTCCCCGTGATCGCGGATGTACTGTCCGAAGCAAGTGCACGCATGCAGAAGGCCGTGGAGGTCGCCAAGGACGACTTCGCCTCCGTTCGCACCGGCCGCGCCAACCCGCAGCTCTTCCAGAAGATCATGGTGAGCTACTACGGCACGCCGACGCCGCTCGCCCAGCTCGCCTCGCTCGCGAACCCCGAGGCGCGCACGCTCGTCGTGACGCCCTACGACAAGTCCGCGATGAAGGACATCGAGCAGGCCATCCGCGACACGCCGAACCTCGGCGCCAACCCGTCGAACGACGGCAACATCATCCGCGTCACCCTCCCCGAGCTGACCGAGGAGCGCCGCAAGGAGTTCGTCAAGATCGTGCGCTCGAAGGCCGAGGACGCGCGGGTGTCGGTCCGCAACATCCGTCGCAAGGCGAAGGACGACCTCGAGGCGCTCAAGGGCGAGGTCGGCGACGACGAGGTGGGGCGCGGCGAGAAGGAACTCGAGCACGTCACCAAGTCCCACGTCGACCAGATCGACGAGGCGCTGAAGCGCAAGGAAGCCGAACTCCTCGAGGTCTGAGGCACACCATGACGGGCGTCCCTGATGGGGAACGGTCGGACGCCGACGACCAGCGGCATTCGACGCGCGACGAGCTCCGCGCGCAGATGCATGCGCGACGGGTGGATCTCGAGCGCCAGTTCGAGGCGTCGCGGGCGCAGTTCGACGAGGCGCAGGAGCGCATCAACGCGCGCACCGGGCGGAACCTGCTGCTCGCCATCCTGATCGGCCTCGCGTTCGGCGGCACGCTGCTGCTCAGCCTCCTGGTGTTCAAGGAGCTGTTCATGGTGTTCGCGGTCGTCCTGGCCGGATTCTCCAGCTCCGAGCTCGCAGCTGCGTTGAAGCACGGCGGGTACCGGGTCCCGCGCATCCCGACGGTCGCGGCGGCGGTCGTGACCGTGCCCGTGGCGTACTACGGCGGGCCCGCCGGGCAGCTCGCAGCCGTCCTCATCGGGATTGCGCTCGTCGTGCTCTGGCGACTCGCGCAGCAGGCTTCGGCGAGCGTCCGCGCCGAGACGTCGGGACTCGTGCGCGACCTCGGAGCCGGGATCTTCGTGCAGGGGTACGTCACCTTCCTCGCCACCTTCGCGGTCGTGCTCACCGCCGCCGACGGCGGCCAGTGGTGGACGTTGGCGTTCATCATCACCGCCGTCGCCGCCGACACCGGGGCGTACGCCTCCGGCCTCGCCTTCGGCAGGCACCCGATGGCTCCCGTCATCAGCCCGAAGAAGACCTGGGAGGGATTCGCCGGGGGCGCACTCGCGAGCCTGATCGCCGGCGTCCTGCTCGCGCTCTTCATGCTCGGGCAACCCTGGTGGTTCGGCCTGGCCTTCGGCGCGGCGATCTTCCTGACCGCGACCCTCGGCGACCTCGCCGAGTCGCTCATCAAGCGCGACCTCGGCATCAAGGACATGAGCTCGTGGCTGCCCGGGCACGGCGGGTTCCTCGATCGACTCGACTCGATCCTGCCGTCCGCGGCGGTCGCGTTCGTCGCGTTCCAGATCTTCGCCTGACCGTGCGCGAGGAACGGGTGCTCGTGCGCGATACTGGTGCGGTGGATGCCACGTTCCCCCGGGCCCGCAGGAATCAGCTGGGCTACAAGACCACCGAGGTCGAGGACTTCCTCCAACGCGCCCGCCGCGCCTACGACGGCCGGCCCGAGGCCGAGGACCAGGGTCTCGATGCCGAGCGCATCCGCCTGACCGCGTTCTCGATGCAGAAGGGCGGCTACTCGACCTCGCACGTCGATGCGGCCATGGAGCGCCTGGAGGACGCCTTCGCGTTCCGCGAGCGGCAGATCGCCTCGCGGCTGCACGGCGACGAGGCGTGGCTCGCCGAGGCGCGCACCACGGCGCAGGTGATCGCGAACCGACTCGCGCGGCCCGAGGGCGTCCGGTTCGACCGTGTCAGCTGGCTCGCCGTCGGCTACGACGTGCGCGAGGTCGACGCGTTCGCCGATCGACTCACCCGGTACTTCCGGGACGGGTGGCCGATCGCGATCGACGACGTGCGCGCGGTCGTCTTCTCCGCCCAGCGCGGCGGCTATCGCGAGGCGCAGGTCGACCTGGTCCTGGACGCCGTGGTCGACGTGATGCTCGCGGTCCGGTGAGCGGCTCGGGGTTCGACCGGGGGGACTCCCTCCGTTACACTCATCCAATCGTGGGCAGGCATACGGATGAGTACGACGACATGCCGATGGATGCCGTCCGCGAGCGGTGGGCACGTGCCGACGCCGCTGCCGAGGTGCGATCCCGCCGGCCGCACCAGACCGAGCGCCGGGTGCGGCCCGAATCGCCGGTCGAGACGGCCGTGGCGACCAAGCCGGCGCAACGGGCGAGCGTGACGGGTCCCGTCAAGCAGGCGGCGACCGTGGTGTTCGCGTTCGCGGCATCCGTCGGCTTCCTGCTCGTCAACGTCGTCGACCCCTACTCGGGCGCGACGGCGACCTCGACCTACGTCCCGGTCGACCGCTTCGGGGGCGAGTCCACGCAGGAGGTCGAGCTCGCCGACGGGTACTCCTCGCTCGCGGTGGCATCCGAGGGGTACGTCGTCGAGGCGAAGCCCGACGAGCCCGAGCCGGCCGCGGCCTCCGCGGGCTGGGCGCCGCCTGCGGTGGTCCCCGACCCGGGCAGCGCGCAGGCCTACGGCGCGCAG
>NZ_SDPL01000187.1 GCF_004135055.1 Agromyces binzhouensis
GGCTCGACCCGGCAGCGGTGCTCGCGCACGACCTCGGGCTCGCGAACGCCTTCCGCGCGCGCGTCGGGCTCGCACCCTCGGACAGTGCGATCGTCACGTGGCCCGATCCCGACGGGGACGACCTCGCTGCGCTGACCGCGGCGGGGCTCGTCGCGTCCGGGCGCGCCGGGCGCGCCCGCGTCGCGTTCCACGTGTGGAACGACGAGGAGGACGTCGCGATGGCCGCCGCCGCGGTCACGCGGAGCCACCGCTCGGCCTGAGCCGTCAGCCGCGCCCGCGAACGACGCCGGTCCGTCACGCGCCGGCCGGTCGGCTCCCGCGGACCTCGTCGATCTCGCCCGCCGCAGCGAGCCGCTCACGAGTGCCGATCGTCTCGAACGCGCTCCCCGAGCCGCCCTCGAGTCGACGGCGCATCGACGACGCGATCCGTCGTGCCTGCACCTTCGCCCGCTCGGCGGCCTCGCCCTCGAACAGGTCGTCGACGGTGGCGGTCCAGAGGTCGAGCCAGCGCGAGAACTCCTCCGCGCCGAGCGGGGCGCGGCGGTTCACTGCCTCGTGGAGTGCGAGGGCGTTCCGGCGATACGTGCCGGCCTGGAACACGACCGTCTCCCAGAAGTCGCACATGATCGGCAGGTGGTGCTCGAGGTCCATGCGCGCGACCTCGGTGAAGATCGGCCCGATCAGCGGGTCGGCAAAGGCACGCCGGTAGAACTCGCGCACGAGTCGGGCGACGTCGTCGCGGTCGCGCAGCTCGCGCACGTCGCGCACCTCGTTCGGCCCCGCCGGCACGGCCGATCCGCGCGACACCTCGCCCGACATCAGCGCGCGGGCGCCTCGCGCACCGGGTTCACGAGCGACCCCAGCCCGGATACCGCCACCTCGACCGAGTCGCCGTCGACGATCGTGCCGACCCCGGCCGGCGTGCCGGTCAGGATCACGTCACCCGGCAGGAGCGTGAAGACGTCGGACGCGTACGACACGATCTTCGCGACCGAATGCACCATGTCGGCGAAGCGGCCGTGCTGGTGGCGCGTGCCGTTGACGCTCGTCGTGATCTCGCCGTTCGCGAGGTCGACATCGGTCTCGATCAGCGGGCCGAGGGGGCAGAAGGTGTCGAAGCCCTTCGCTCGCGTCCACTGCCCGTCACGTCGCTGCAGGTCGCGCGCGGTCACGTCGTTCGCGATCGTGTAGCCGAAGATCACCGACTCGGCGTCGGCCTCGCTCACGCGACGCGCGACGCGGCCGATGACGACCGCCAGCTCGCCCTCGAACTCGACCTGCGCGCTCTCGGGCGGCAGCACGATCGCGTCGCCGGGTCCGATCACCGACGTGTTGGGCTTCAGGAAGAGCAGCGGCTCTGCCGGCGCCTCGCCGCCCATCTCCTCCGCGTGCTCGCGGTAGTTCCTGCCGACGGCGACGACCTTCGACCGAGGGATCACCGGGGCCAGCAGCTTCGCGTCGGCGAGCGCCACGCGCTCCCCCGTCGGCTCGTACCCGGCGAACATCGGATCGGCCTTCAGCACGACGAGCTCGTGCTCCTCCTCATCGACGATGCCGAACGAGATGGTCTCACCGTGGGAGAAGCGCGCGATCTTCATGCGGCCAGCCTATTGCGCGGCGTCCGCACCGGCCCGCGGACGTGCGGGCGGTGCGGACGCCGTGAGGCGACTACGCGTCGAGTCGCACCATCCAGCCGTGGCGGTCCTCGACGCGCCCGTACTGGATGCCGGTGAGCTCCTCGCGGAGCGACAGCGCGAGCTCCTCGGCGGCGGCGCCCGGGTGGACGATCTCGAAGTCCTCGGCGAGGAGTCGACCGATGGGCACGACGACCGCCGCGGTGCCGCACGCGAACGCGCCGACGATGTCACCGGATGCCGCGCCCTCGCGCCACTCGTCGAGGGTCACGGGCCGCTGCTCGACCTGGTGGCCGCGGTCGGCTGCGAGCCGCAGGATCGAGTCGCGCGTGATGCCCTCGAGGATCGAGTCGGACTCGGGCGTGAGGAGCGTGCCGTCCTTCTTCACGAGGACGACGTTCATGCCGCCGAGCTCCTCGAGGTACTTGCCTTCGTCGAGGAAGAGCACCTGCTGGCATCCCTTCTCGTGCGCCTCGGCCTGCGGCAGCAGGCTCGAGGCGTAGTTGCCGCCCGTCTTCGCCGCGCCCGTGCCGCCCTTGCCGGCCCGCGCGTAGTGGGTCGAGAGCCAGATGTTCACGGGCTGCACGCCGCCGGGGAAGTACGCCGCCGCCGGGCTGGCGATGAGGTAGTACGCCACCTTCTTGGCCGGGCGCACCCCGAGGAACGCCTCCTTCGCGAACATGAACGGCCGGAGGTAGAGGCTCGTCTCGGGCGCGCTCGGCACCCAGTCGGCGTCGACCGCGATGAGCTGCTTCAGCGAGTCGATGAAGATGTCGACGGGCAGCTCGGGCAGCGCCATCCGCCTCGCCGAACGCTGCATGCGCGCGGCGTTCTCGTAGGGACGGAAGGTGCGGATCGACCCGTCGGCGTGACGGTAGGCCTTGAGGCCCTCGAAGATCTCCTGCGCGTAGTGGAGCACGGCGGCCGCCGGGTCGAGCTGGATCGGCCCGTACGGCGAGACCCGTGGGCGGTGCCATCCGCCCTTCTCGGACCAGCAGATGTCGGCCATGTGGTCGGTGAAGTGGTTGCCGAAGCCCGGGTCCGCGAGGACCGCCTCGCGCTCCTCGACCGACTTGGCGTTCTCGTTGGCGGTGACCTGCCAGACGAGCCCGGCGGGCGACGGGGTCTTCAGGGTGAGGTTCGACGTGGTCAAGGTGTCCTCCTTCGGAACGGTGCGAGTCAGTGGGC
The DNA here is from genome assembly GCF_004135055.1 of Agromyces binzhouensis. Taxonomy (GTDB): domain Bacteria; phylum Actinomycetota; class Actinomycetes; order Actinomycetales; family Microbacteriaceae; genus Agromyces; species Agromyces binzhouensis. The sequence goes on from NZ_SDPL01000187.1 coordinate 2,823, forward strand.
GCCGACGGTGGCGCCGATGCGTGCGGCGATGGCGTCGCCGATCTCGGAGGTCGAGCGCCGCGCGTCGCCGCGTTCGGCGATGTCGGCGGTGACCGCGTCGCGCACCCGGTCGGCGGCGGCCGCCTGCCCGAGGTGGTCGAGCAGGAGCGCCACCGAGAGGATGGCGGCGGTCGGGTCGGCGATGCCCTTCCCGGCGATGTCCGGAGCCGAACCGTGCACCGGCTCGAACATGCTCGGGAACCGGCCGTCGGGGTTGATGTTGCCCGAGGCCGCGAGTCCGATGCCGCCGCTGATCGCGCCGGCCAGATCGGTGAGGATGTCGCCGAAGAGGTTGTCCGTGACGATGACGTCGAATCTAGCAGGATCCGTGACGAGGAAGATCGTGGCGGCGTCGACGTGCAGGTAGTCCACCGTGACGTCCGGGTACTCGGCCGCGACGGCGTCGACGAGGCGCTTCCAGAGGGAGCCGGCGAACACGAGCACGTTGGTCTTGTGCACGAGGGTCAGCTTCTTCCTCGGTCGGGCGGATGCCGCGGCGAAGGCGTAGCGCACGACGCGCTCGATGCCGTAGGCCGTGTTCACGGACACCTCGTTCGCGACCTCTGCGGGCGTGCCGACGCGGATCGCGCCGCCGTTGCCGACGTAGGGGCCCTCGGTGCCCTCGCGGACGACGACGAAGTCGACGTCGCCCGGATCGGAGAGCGGGCTCGCGACGCCGGGGTGGAGCACGCTCGGGCGGAGGTTGACGTAGTGGTCGAGCTCGAACCGGAGCTTCAGCAGCAGGCCGCGCTCGATGTTCGCGCCCGCGAGGCGCGGGTCGCCGGGCACGCCGCCGACGGCGCCGAGGAGGATCGCGTCGTGGCCCTTGATGGCCTCGAGGTCGTCGTCGGTCAGCGTGTCGCCGGTCTCGAGGTAGCGCGCGGCACCGAGCGAGAAGCGCGTCTGCTCGAACACCACGTCGGTTCCGGCGGTCGCGGCGTCGAGCGCCTTCAGCGCCTCGCCCACCACCTCGGGACCGATGCCGTCGCCCGGGATGACCGCGAGCCTGACCGTCGTTACCATGAACACTCCTTCGTACGCCAGCCCTCCCAGCGTACTGTCCGGCGCGAGCGGCGATCACTACACTCGGGCGCATCGGGGCGGCATCCCGCCCCTTCCCCGCGCGGCCCCGCGCCGCCCGAGTGAAAGCAGGCACCGCACAATGAGTCTCGGCCTCGGAATCGTCCTCTTCGCCATCGGCGCCGTCCTGGCGTTCGCGCTGAACCTGGCGGTCGACTGGATCAACCTGCAGATGGTCGGCTACATCCTCATGGCGGCCGGTGCCGTCGTGATCATCCTCGGCATCATCCTGATGGCGCGACGCCGGAGCTCCGTCTCCACCCAGCGCACGACGGTCGACCCCGCGACGGGCGACCGCGTCACGCGCAACGAGACGTCGCGCCCGGACGACACCACGACGGTCTGACGTCGATCGACCGAAGCGCCCGCGAGGGGCGCCGCCTCACTCCGAGGCGGCGCCCCTCGCGTCGTCGAGGGTGAGCGCCGCGACGACCCCGGCGCCGACCATGAGCAGGACGCCGATGAACGAGGTCACGACGACGCCGCCGTCGAACGCGTGCGCCGCCGATGCCAGCAGTTCGGCGGATGCCGCGGCGGGCAGCGACTCCGCGACGTTGACGGCACCCGCGAGCGTCTCGCGCGCGGCATCCGCCTGCGACGCCGTGAGGCCGGCGGGCAGGTCGAGCGACGCGCGGTACCACGCCGCGAGGATGCTGCCGAGGAGCGCCGTGCCGAGCACCGCGCCGAGTTCGTAGGCCGTCTCGGAGACCGCCGAGGCCGCGCCGGCCTTCGCCGGCGGCGCCGCCGAGAGGATGAGCTCGTTCGACACGGTCTCGGCCATGCCGATGCCGAGTCCGAGCAGCACGAACGCCACCACGACGCCCACGACGCCCTGGCCCGCGGTGAGCGCGACCGTGAGGTAGCCGGCGGCGGAGACGGCGAGCGCCGACGGCACGAGCACGCGCGGGCGGATGCGCCGGGCGAGCGCCACGACGGAGAGTCCCGCCGCGATCATGGCGACGAGGCCGGGTGCGAGCGCGAGCCCGGCCTGGACGGGCGAGAGCCCGGCGACGAGCTGGAGGTGCTGGGAGACGAAGAAGAGGAACCCGACGAGCGCGATGACGCTGAGGAGGTTCACGACCACGCCGCCGCCGAACGCGCCGACGCGGAAGAGGCGCATGTCGAGCATCGGCGTGCGCGCTCGCAGCTGTCGACGCACGAACCACGCGCCGAGCGCGAGTCCGCCGACGATGGATCCGACCGCGACGACGTCGACGCCCTCGGTCGCCAGGTGCTTGATGCCGTAGACGGCGCCGCCCATCGCGCCGAACGAGAGCACGATGCTGAGCGCGTCGATGCGGCCGGGCGCGGGGTCGCGGCTCTCGGGGATGAGCATCGGCAGGAGCACGACGAGCGGCACGAGCACCGGCACGGCAAGGAGGAACACCGAGCCCCAGGCGAAGTGCTCGAGCAGCACGCCGCCGACGATCGGGCCGAGCGCGGCGCCGGCCGCGAAGCCGGACGCCCAGATGGCGATCGCGAGGCGCCGCTCCTCGCGCTCGGTGAAGACCGAGCGGAGCAGCGACAGCGTCGAGGGCATGAGCATCGCGCCGAAGAAGCCCAGCGCGGCACGCGCCGCGATGAGCGCTTCGGCGGTCGGCGCGAACGCGGCGGCGATCGACACGACGGCGAACCCGATCGAGCCGATGAACAGCATGCGACGGCGGCCGAACCGGTCGCCCGCGCTGCCCATGGCGACGAGGAGCGCCGCGAGCACGAGCGGGTAGGCGTCGATGATCCAGAGCTGCTGCGCAGCCGTCGGGCCGAGGTCGCGCGCGATCGCGGGCAGCGCGAAGCTCAGCACGGTGTTGTCGACCGCGACGAGCAGCACCGGCAGCATGAGCACCGCGAGCGCGACCCAGCGGCGGGTCGCGCCGCGCCGCGCGACCGAGCCGACGCGG
>NZ_SDPL01000188.1 GCF_004135055.1 Agromyces binzhouensis
GCCCGCGAACCCGGGCCGCGGCATCCGCCACGCGCTCCGGGGCCAGCCGGCCCGAGGCGACGGCGTCGGCGATCGCCTGCGCGATCCCCTCCATCTGCTCGCCCGTGTTGTCGGTGCCGATGCACAGCAGGTCGCAGCCGGCGGCGAGCGCGAGCACGGCAGCCTCGGGGATGCCGCGCCCGCCGCTCGCCCCGGCCATGTCGAGGGCGTCGGACACGATGACGCCCTCGAACCCGAGCTCCCCGCGGAGCAGGCCGTGCAGGATGCGGGGAGACAGGGTGGCGGGGTGCTCCGCGTCGAGCTGCGGGAGCAGGATGTGGGAGGTCATGATCGAGCGCGTCCCGGCCGCGATCGCGGCGCGGAACGGCGTGAGCTCGCGCTCCTGCAGGGCCTCGAGCGGCAGGTCGACGACCGGGAGCGCGAGGTGCGAGTCGGTGGCGGTGTCGCCGTGCCCGGGGAAGTGCTTCGCGCTCGCGTCGACGCCCGCCGACTGCACGCCCTCGACCCACGCCGCCGTGTGCCTGGCGACGAGGCCGGGTTCGGCGCCGAAGCTGCGCACGCCGATGACCGGGTTCTGCGCGTTGGAGTTGATGTCGGCGTCGGGCGCGAAGGTCATGGTGCACCCGACCGCGACGAGCGCCTCGCCCACCGCGCGACCGACGGCGCGGGTCAGCTCGAGGTCGTCGATGCGACCGAGCACCGCGTTGCCGGGATACGGCGCGCCGCGGTCGGAGAACAGGCGCGTGACGTCCCCGCCCTCCTCGTCGATCGCGACGACCGCGAGCGGGTTCGCCGCGCGGAGCTCCGCCGTGAGGCCGGCCAGCTGCGCGGGCGAGACCACGTTCGAGCCGAAGACGCACACGCCCCCGAGGCCCTCGGCCAGCAGGTCGAGCAGCCACCCGGGCGCCTCGGGCCCGGCGAACCCCGGCAGCAGGGTCGTGAGGATGTCGCGGCGCAGGCCCTGCCCGTCGCCGCCCCGGATCACGTCGTTCATCCCTTGACCGCTCCGCTCACGAGTCCGCTCGTCATCCGGCCCTGGACGATGAGGAAGAAGACGATGACCGGGATCGCCATGAGCGTCGAACCGGCCATGATGGCCGCCCAGTTGGTCGTGCCGTTCGCCACCAGGAAGGTGCGCAGCCACACGGGCAGCGTCATCATCTCGGGTCGGGCGTTCAGCACGAGCGCGATCACGAACTCGTTCCACGCCTGGATGAACCCGAAGACGCCGGTCGCGACGAGGCCGGGGGCGAGCAGCGGGAACGTGACCCGCCAGAAGGCCCCGGCCCTGGAGCATCCGTCGATCATGGCCGCCTCCTCGAGGTCGGCCGGCACGCCGTTGACGAAGCCGCGGAGGGTCCAGATCGTGAACGGCAGCACGGTGGCGACGTAGACGATGGTCAGGCCGATCAGCGTGTTCAGGAGGTGCCATCCGTCGATCACCCGGAAGATGGAGACGATCATCGCCTCGCCCGGGATCATCTGGATCACGAGGATCATGACGATGAACCCGCGCCGGCTCTTGAACCGGAACCGCGTCACCGCGATCGCCGCCAGGAACGCGAAGACCAGCGCGACGACCACCGTGGTGAGCGTGACGACGAGCGAGTTCACCGCGGCCGGCGCGAACGGGGTGCGGCCCGGATCGAACAGCACCGTGGCGTAGTTGCGGAGCGTGAAGTTGTCGGGCCAGAAGTGGATGTCGGAGCCCCGGACCTCGTTGTTCGGCTGGAACGAGGTGTTCACCATCCAGTAGACCGGGAATGCGAACAGCGCGAACAGCACGACCGACAGAGCGCTCCAGAGTGCGGTCGAGAGTCGGTTGCGGGCTCCGCGACGGCGCGGGGCGAGGTCGCGGGAGGCACCCGCGCGCGCGGCGCGCGGTGCGGTGGCGGTGGTGGCGCTCACAGCTCCTCCTCCTTGATGGTCTGTCGGACGTAGTAGAGGGAGACGGTCATCAGGATGATCGCCGTGATCACCGCGATCGCACCGCCGGTGCCGAAGTCGCCGCCCGCGATCGAGACCTGGTAGATGTACACGCCGAGCGTATTGGTCAGGGCGCGGATGCCCCCGATGTCCTGCAGCGCGAAGATCTGCGTGAACACCTTGAGGTCCCAGATGATCTGCAGGATCGTGGTGATGAGGAAGATCGGCTTGAGGTACGGGAACGTGATCAGCCGGAAGCGCTTGAACGCGCCGGCCCCGTCGAGCTGGGCCGCCTCGAGCACCTCCTCGGGCACCTGGGTGAGGCCGGCGTACAGGGTGAAGGCGACGAACGGGACGGCGCCCCAGACGATGATGATGCCCGCGACGAGGAAGAAGCTGAGCGGGTCGATGAGCCACGAGTGCTGGCGGAACTCCTCGAGGCCGAAGCCGTTCACGAGGACCGAGTTGATGATGCCGTAGTCGGTGTCGAACATCCAGCCCCAGACGATGGTCGCCGACAGCGGCGGCATCGCCCACGCCAGCAGCATGCCGATCGAGAGCAGGAGCCGGAAGCCCTTGGGCAGGCGCTGCAGCAGGAGCGCCATGAGCGTGCCGAGGACCATCGTGGACACGACGCACACGGCCGCGAAGACGAGGCTGCGGCCGAGGACCTCGTAGAAGGTGGGGTCCGTGAGGACGTCGACGTAGTTCTCGAACCAGACCCAGGTGGGCGGGGCGCCGAAGACCTGGGCGCGGCCGAACTCCTGCATCGACGTGATGAGCAGCTGGATCAGGGGCCAGCCGACGATCGCCGCGAGCACGAGCGAGGCGGGAACGAGGAGGGCGTAGGGGGTGAGGCCCCCGGCACGGCGGCTGAAGCGACGTCGCTTCGGCGGCTCGACGGGCGGCGGCGTGACGATGCGTTCGCCGTCGACCGCGCTCACGGCCGGGGGGAGGCCGGTGTCGGTGGTGGTCATGTGGGGCTCCTGCGTCTGACGGCGAGGGTGTGGATGCCGCGGGCGTGGCCCGCTCATGGTGCCGGGCCGGCAGCGTGTGTGGGGCACTGCCGGCCCGGGGCCCGGTGGGGAGTCGGTGCGGCCGCGTCGCGTCGAGGGCGCGGCCGCACCGTGGGGAGGGACTAGCCGTTGAGGATGTCCTCGATCTGCTGGTCGGCCTCCTCGGCGAGCTGGGCGACGTCGCCGCCCTGCGCGATGTTGACGAAGAGGTCCTGCAGGATTCCGGCAGCCTCGACGTCGGCCCACTTCGGCGAGGCCGGGGTGAGCTTGGCGTTGCCGGCCGCGGCCGAGATCGCCTGGGCGACCTCGTCGGTGCCGACCGTGTCGCCGAGCGAGAGCTTCGCCGGCACGAGGCCGTTCTCGCCGTAGATCGTCTGGAACTCGTCCGAGAGGATGATCTTCAGCGCGTCGAGGGCGAGCTCCGGGTGCTTCGTGTTGGCGGAGATGCCGATGTTCGACCCGCCGGCGAAGACCTGGGCCGCGTCGCCGTCAGCGCCCGGGAGCGCGTAGACGCCGAGGTTCTCCTCCTGGTCGGGGCAGCCGGGGGTCTCGGCGTCCTCGGGGGCGAGGATCGACCACTTGACCCAGGCCGGAGCCGCGAGCTGCAGCGACGTGCCGTCGCAGAAGCCGACCTGCGGGTTCGACTCGTTGGCGTCCTTCGGGGCGCGCGAGGCCTCGGTCATGACCTTCTGGACCATCTCGAGGCCCTCGATCGACTCGGCCGAGCTGAGCTGTGCGTCCCACTCCTCGCCGTCCGGCACTGCGACCTCGCCGCCGGCCTCCCAGATGTAGGGCAGCGCGGCGTACCAGTTCTGGCCGGGCCACCAGACACCCGACTTGCCGGGGTTGTCGTTCGCGAGCTGGATGGCCTGGTCGACGTACTGGTCGAGCGAGGTCGGGACCTCGATGCCCGACGCCGCGAAGGCGTCCTTCTTGTAGAAGACGAGCGAGGAGCCGGAGTAGAGCGGCGCCGCGTAGAACTTCTCGTCGTACGAGCCGACCTCGACGAAGCCGGGGAGCAGGTCGTCGCCGCCGAGCTCGTCGTAGTGGTCGGTGAGGTCCATGAAGGCGCCCGCCGAGGTGAAGGCCGGGGCCTGCGTGTTGCCCACCTCGACGACGTCGGGGCTGTCGGAGCCGGAGAGGCTCGTGGTCAGGCGGTCCACGAGGCCGTCCCACGACTGCTCCTCGATGACGAGCGTGGAGCCGGGGTGCTCCTCCTCGAAGGTCTCGACGAGCAGCTCGCGCGCCGCGTCGGGGGTGTCGGTGCCGACGAGCCAGACGCGGATCTCCGCGCCCTCCTCGGAGGCCGCGTCGCCTCCGGTGGTGGCGCACCCGGCGAGGGTCAGCGCAGCCGCGGCGCCGAGCGCCACGATGCCGAGGTTCCTCATTGCGTGGTTTCCTTTCGTAGGGGGAAGGTGGGAGCGGGGGTGCTGCCACCCGTGGTGCAGGGGGTTGGGGCCTAGGAGACCCCGAGTTGGCCGGAGAGGACCATGACGGCCGCCCCGCGCAGGACGATGTCCTGCCCGTGCGCGGTCATCCGGAGCCTCAGTTCCCGGTGGTGTTCCGTCATCGTCCGGTTCCGGACCGTCTCGACGGCCGCCTCGAGCAGCGGGCCGTCAAGCAGTTCCGTCGGTCCGCTGAGGACGACCTCGGAGAGGTTCAGCGCACCGACGACGGGGGCGAGCACGATGCCGAGGCGTCGGCCCGCTTCCCGCAGGGTCTCTTCGCGAGCGGATGCCGCGGCGTCCGCGTCGCCGAGTCGTTCGAGCTCGGCGGTGAGTCGGGGCACCGCGAGCCAGGCCTCGAGGCAGCCGTGCTTGCCGCACGCGCATCGCGGCCCGCCGTCGGTGCCGACCACGACGTGGCCGATCTCGCCCGCGGCGCTGCCGGCGCCGAGCACCGGTCGGCCGCCGATGATGAGTCCCGCGCCGACGCCGTGGCCGACCTTGACGAGCACCAGGTCGCCCGGGGCGCCGGCGTGCTCGGCGAGGACGGCGACGTTCGCGTCGTTGGCGACGTGCACGGGCAGGTGGAAGGCGGCCTGCAGCCGCTCCTGGAGGGGCAGGTCGGTCCAGCCGAGGTTCGGGGCGGAGCGGACGACGCCGTCGGGACCCACGACGCCCGGCGAGCCGACGCCGATGCCGAGCACCGGGGAGGTGGTGAGGGCGAGCAGGCCGTCGAGGAGCTCGGTGACGAGTTCGACCGCGCGTTCCCCCGTCGCGCCGTCGAGGGCGACCTCGGCCCGGGCGACGGTCGCGCCGTCGAGGTCGAGGACGGCGCCGCGGAAGCGGGTGTGCTCGGAGAGGTCGAGGGCGACCACGTGGTGGCCGGTGCGGTCGATGTCGATGAGCGTCGCGGGCTTGCCGGGGCGGGCGTCCTCGCGCTGGCCGAGTTCGACGACCAGGCCCTCGCCGATGAGCTCGGCGACGAGGTCGGAGATGGTCACGCGGGTGAGCCCGGTCTCGCGGGCGATGTCCGCACGGCTCTGCGCGCCCAGGGTGTAGAGCGTCTGCAGGACCAGCGAGCGGTTGTGGCTGCGGGCGTGCTCGGGGAGCACCTTGCCCGAGGTGCGCAGCGCGCGGCCTGCGAAGAGCTGGCCCGCGGCGGCCGTCGGGCTCGCGTGCCCTGCCGGGCGCTCGCTGCCGAGTGCGATGCCTGCGGGCGCCTGCCCGGGTGCTGCTTCCGTTGCCGTCACGTTTGTTAGTAGACCTTACGAACAAACTCGGCGCAACCCCTGCGACGAAATTCGTTCAGGTTCTTTACAAACTCGTGACCTGACGGTGGCGGGCCCCGTGCCTCGACGACGGTCCGCTCAGCGCCGCGCGGCGTCCGTCCGAGCGGCGCCCGTCTCGGCGCGCGCCGAGCGCTCGCCC
>NZ_SDPL01000189.1 GCF_004135055.1 Agromyces binzhouensis
CGGCGGCGCGGGGCTGCGGTCGTGGTCATGCCTCGATCGTCGTCGCGCGGGTCGTGCGGCACATCGGCCGGGCGGCTCGCGTCGCCTCGGCCGACCGGCCGAGGCGCCTCCGGCGTGCCGGCCTTCGGGCGCCCGATTGGACGAGATCGGGCGGTTCGCGTGGGTCACGGGCGCCCAATTTTGTCCGATGGTGGCGCATCCGGCGTGGGCGGCGCGCGCTCAGGGGCGGCGGCGGGCGAGGAGGGTCGAGTCGTGCACCTCCATGGCCTCGCCGTCGCGGACCGTCGTGCGCGGGCGCTGCTCGACGACGAGCGCCTCGAAATCCGCGGGGAGGCCCGGCAGCAGGTCCGCGGCGAGGAACATCGCGTCGCGGTGGCTCGCCGACAGGTGCGTGAAGGCGGCGGATGGCGCGTGCCCGACGACGAGCAGGTGCCCACCGGGCGCGACCGCGCCGGCGAGGCGGCGCACGACGTCGACCATGCCGTGATCCGGCGGGTGCAGGAAGTGCGTCGTCACGAGGTCGAACGACCGGCCGCCCGCGTCGAAGGTGCGGGCATCCACCTGCCACCAGTCGGTGCGGTCGGCGACGCCCGCCGCCTCGGCGTGCTCCGCGGCGCGGGCGAGGCCGTTGGCCGAGAAGTCGGCGCCGGTCACGCGCCATCCGCGCCGGGCCAGCCAGATCACGTCGCCGCCCTCGCCGCAGCCGACGTCGAGGGCCGTGCCGGGCACGAGGGCGGATGCCTCGGCGACGAGCTGCGCGTTCGGATTGCCGCTCCACCGGGCCTCGTCGCCCGAGTACGCCGCATCCCACGCGGGCGGCTCGAACATCTCGGCGGCGTCGTCGGCGTCGGCGTGCCCGTGCCCGTGCCCGTGCCCGTGGCGGTGATCGTGTCGGTGCTCGGTCATCGGAGTCCTCTCGGTCCTCCGTCAGCGTACGTCGACGTCAGCGTGCGTCGGCGTCAGCGTGCGTCGGCGGAACCGGACACGAGCCCGTCGAGCAGCCAGCCGAGGCCGCGCTCGAAGACCTCGTCGCCGCTCCACCGCGAGATCGGCTCGCTGAGCTCGGCGGTCACGCCGCCGAACCCCGACGCCCGTACGCGCCCGCGTCGACCACGCGCGACGGGGTCGGGGTCCTGCGTGCGCCCGGTCTCGAACGCCGCCGACCCGATGGTGTGCACGAGCAGCACCTGGAGCCCGGTCACGGCGGCGGCGCCATCCAGCCCGGCCTCGTGCAGCGCGCCGAGCGTGATCTCGCCGAGGCGCAGCGCGTTCGGGCCCACGGACTGGCGCACCAGGGCGAACGGCACGAGGTCGGGGTGGGCGAGCAGTTCCCGTCGGCTGTCGCGCATCACGCGCTCGATGCGGGCGCGCCATCCGTCGTCGGTCGGGGTCGCGACGCCGCCCAGCATCGCGTCGGTCAACTCGTCGACGAGCGCGGCCTTGTCGGCGACGTGGGCGTAGATGCTGTTCGGCGCCACGCCCAGCCGTTCCGCGACGCGTCGCATCGAGACCGCGTCGAGGCCCTCCGCGCGGAGCAGTTCCATCGCGGCGTCCGTGACCTGCTGCCGGGTGAGGCCCGCCCGTTGCCCTGCGGTTCGTCCCATGCGGGTATTGTACGCTGATCAATTCAGTTGTACACTGTCCAATATGAACGAGATCCTCCTCTTCCACCACGGCCAGGGACTCACCGACGGGGTCCTCGCATTCGCCGAGACGCTCCGCTCGGCGGGCCACCTCGTGCACACGCCCGACTACTACGACGGCAAGGTGTTCGCCACCCTCGACGAGGGCGTCGCGTACCGCGACGAGATCGGCATCCCCGAACTCGCGAATCGCGCGGTCGCGGCGGCCCAGTCGCTGCCGACCGACCTCGTGTACGCCGGCTTCTCACTCGGCACCGGCCCGGCGCAGCTGCTCGCGCAGACCCGCCCGGGCGCCCGCGGCGCCCTGCTGATGTCGGGCTGCCTCCCGTCCGCGGCCTTCGAGACGCCGTGGCCCGCGGGGGTCCAGCTCGCCGTGCACACGACCGAGCACGACCCGTGGGTCGACCTGGACATGGCCCGCGGGCTCGTGGCCGAAGCGAACGGCGTGCTCGAGCTCTACCCGGGGTCGGCGCACCTGTTCGCCGATCCGACGAGCGTCGACCACGACGCCGAGCTCGCGGCCGGGCTCGAGGCATCCGTCATCGCCTGGCTCGACGTCCTCGCCCGGTCGCGGCAGGCGGCGCGTGCCTAGCCGGTCGAGCGTGCCGGGCTGCTCTCCCGGGTCCGGCCGAGCGAGGGCGTGTTCGTCACCGCGACGAGGCGCGGGAACACGCTCCCGCTCCGGATCGGGAGCCGGATCGGGAGCGGGGAGCGGCGAGCGCGACCGCTGACTCGGCAGCCCCGTCGGGTTCGCAGGATGAGCCGGCGCATGGGTGCCCTGCGGGGTGGATGGCGCGTGTCATCCTGCGTTCTCATGGTGGGCCGGGCCCGGGACCGCGCAAGCCCGTCGAGTTCGCAGGATGAGCGCGCACACGGGTGCCGTGTGGGGTGGATGGCGCGTGTCATCCTGCGTTCTGTTGGCGGCCCGCGCCACCCGAGCGCATGGCCGCGTCGGGTTTGCAGGATGAGCCGCCGCATGGGCGACGTGCGGGGTGGATGGCGCGTGTCATCCTGCGTTCTCATGGTGGGCCGGGCCCGGGACCGCGCAAGCCCGTCGAGTTCGCAGGATGAGCGCGCACACGGGTGCCCTGCGGGGTGGATGGCGCGTGTCATCCTGCGTTCTGTTGGCGGCCCGCGTCACCCGAGCGCATGGCCGCGTCGGGTTCGCAGGATGAGCCGGCGCGTGGGCGCCGTGCGGGGTGGACGGCGCGTGTCATCTCGGACGGGACGGAAGGCCCGAGGGCGCCCGCGCGCCGTTGTTAGGTTCCGACGGGGGCCGCGCGTCGCTGCGCGGCCGGATGGGGGAGACATGTCCGAGGAGCCGACGCTGCACGAGTACCGACCGGGGAGCACCTTCCCGGGCGTGATCGGGCGCACGTTCGACGAATCGTCGCCGGCCTGGCCCGAGCCGAGGCGCGCGCGAGACGGCGCCCCGAACGTGCTGTTCATCGTCATCGACGACATGGGCTATGGGCAGCTCGGATGCTACGGCAGCCCGATCCGCACCCCGAACATCGACCGCATCGCGGCGAACGGCGTCCGGTTCGCGAACATGCACACGACCGCGCTGTGCTCGCCGTCGCGGACCTGCATCCTCACCGGACGCAACCACCACTCGAACCACATGGCAGCCATCACGGAGACCTCGACCGGGTTCCCCGGGTACGACGGCAACGTGCCGTTCGAGAACGGGTTCCTCGCCGAGATCCTGAAGGGCGAGGGCTACAACACCTTCGCGGTCGGCAAGTGGCACCTGACGCCCACCGACCAGACGACCGCGGCCGGACCGTACGACCGGTGGCCGCTCGGTCGCGGGTTCGAGCGCTACTACGGGTTCCTCGGCGGCGACACGCACCAGTACTACCCCGAGCTCACCCACGACAACCACCGCGTCGAGCCGCCGAAGACGCCGGAGGAGGGCTACCACCTCACCGAGGACCTCGTCGACCGGGCGATCACCTTCATCGCCGACGCGAAGCAGGTCGCGCCGAACAAGCCGTTCTTCACCTACTTCGCGACGGGCGCGATGCACGCGCCGCACCACGCACCGAAGGAGTGGACCGACCGCTACGCGGGCATGTTCGACGAGGGCTGGGACGTCTACCGCGAGCGCGTGTTCGCGAAGCAGAAGGAGCTCGGGCTCGTGCCCGCCGACGCGGAGCTGTCGCGGCACGATCCCGACGTGCAGGACTGGGACTCCCTCTCGGCCGACGAGCGCCGCCTCTACTCGCGCATGATGGAGGTCTTCGCGGGCTTCCTCGAGCACACGGACCACCACATCGGGCGGCTCATCTCGTTCCTCGAGGAGCTCGGCGAGCTCGACGACACGCTCATCATGCTCATCTCCGACAACGGCGCGAGCGCCGAGGGCGGCCCGACCGGGTCGATCAACGAGAACAAGTTCTTCAACTTCGTGCCCGACTCGCTCGAGCAGAACCTCGCCGCGATCGACGACCTCGGCGGGCCGAAGTACTTCAACCACTACCCGTGGGGCTGGACCTGGGCGGGCAACACCCCGTTCCGGCGCTGGAAGCGCGAGACGTACCGCGGCGGCATCAGCGACCCCTTCATGGTGCAGTGGACGAACGCGATCCCCGCCCGCGGCGAGATCCGCACCCAGTACGCGCACGCCATCGACATGGTGCCGACCGTGCTCGACCTGCTCGGCGTCACGCCGCCCGACTCGATCCGCGGGGTCACGCAGTCGCCGATCGAGGGCGTCAGCTTCAAGGACGCGCTGACCGATGCATCCGCCGCCTCGCTGCACACCACGCAGTACTTCGAGATGATCGGGCACCGCTCGATCTACCACGACGGATGGCGCGCCGTGTGCCCCTGGCCGGGAGCCTCGTTCGCCGAGTCCGGGCGCGCGTTCGGCGACCCGATCACGGCCGACGTGCTGCGCGAGCTCGACGCCGACGGCTGGGAGCTCTACCACGTCGCCGAGGACTTCGCCGAGAACCACGACCTCGCCGCGCAGTACCCCGACAAGCTGGTCGAGCTCATCTCGCTCTGGTACGTCGAGGCGGGCAAGTACAACGTCCTCCCGATCGACGGCCGCGGCCAGCAGCGGTTCGCCGAGCAGCGCCCGGTGATCGCGAAGGACCGCTCGCGCTACGTCTACTTCCCGCACACGTCGGAGGTCGCGGGCAGCGCTGCGCCGCGGCTCGTGAACCGCCCGCACACGATCAACGCGCTCGTCGAGATTCCGGAGGGCGGCGCCGAGGGCGTGCTGGTCAGCCAGGGCGGGGTCGACGGCGGCTACAGCCTGTACGTCAAGGACGGTCGGCTCGTCTACACGTACAACTACGTGGCGGCCGAGTACTTCCACATCACGAGCGACGCCGACGTGCCGACCGGCACGCACATCCTCAGCATGGAGTTCGCGCCGACGGGGCAGCCGAGCATCCGCGAGGGCAAGGGCACGCCCGCGACCGTCACGCTGTTCGTCGACGGCCAGCCGGTCGGGAGCGGCGACCTGCCGGTCACCATCCCGATCATGCTCGGGCTCGCCTCGGGCGTCTCGGTCGGCCTCGACGCCGGGGCGCCCCTGACGGATGCCTACACCGCGCCGTTCGCGTTCACCGGCACGATCGACCGCGTGGTGTTCGACGTGTCTGGCGAGCACATCGTCGACCACGAGGCGGAGCTGCGCGCGGCGCTCGCGCGCCAGTAGGCCGGCCGCGCCCGCGATTGGACGGAATTCGGCGCCCTCCGTGCCGCCGAGGCGCCGAATCTCGTCCAACCTGCGCGTCCGTCCGGCGCCCCGAACCAGGAATGGGCGGGAATCGGCGACGCCGGGGCGACCCGGCATCCCCTACGTGTTGGCGGAGATCGCGAGGCCGCCGAAGATGAGGATGAACATCGCGGCGAGGGCGCCGAGCGCGACGGCGACCCAGCCGATGATCACCGCGGCGAGGGCGAGCCCGCGGCCCTTCTCTCCCGTCGTCTTGATCTGCGACAGGGCGAGGTGCCCGAAGACCAGGCCGAGGATGATCGTGAACCAGACGGTCACGAACGCGATGATCGCGAAGACGTTCCAGCGGTCGGTCTGCGTGGTGGCGGGAGCAGTCATGGCGCGAGGCTAGCGCGGGGTGCGGCGCCGCGGCAGGGGCCGAAGGGCCCGCGGCGGCGCTCGGCATGCGGGAGGACCGTCCGCGCGGGTGCCG
>NZ_SDPL01000019.1 GCF_004135055.1 Agromyces binzhouensis
TACGCCTGACGCGCGCGCGGCGCGGCCTCGGCGGGTCCGAGCCGCCTCCGCGAGACCGAGCCGCCCGCCGGCTCAGCCGAGCGACGCGTCGAGCTTGCGTCCGATCTCCTCGACGTCGAAGTAGTTCTCGACCTCGATGATCTCCGCCCAGGTCCGGCCGAGCGCCTCACGTACCCGGTCGGCGAGCTCCGTCGACGTGAGCACCACCTGCGCGTCGGCGGCCGCCTCGCGGACGCTCGCGAGGTCGCTCGCCGTCACGTCGGCCGTCAGGCCGAGCCGGTCGAGCGCGCGCTCGGCGTTGCCCTTGAGGATGGCCGAGCTGCCGACGCCGACACCGCAGACCGCGACGATCCTCATGACGGCGCCCCCGCGGCATCCGTCGCAGGTCGACCCTGGCCGTCTGCCACTCGCAGGACCGCGCGGACCTCCGCCGGGGTCTCGGCCGCGGCGATGCGGTCGATCGCGTCGCGCTCGTTGAACACGTTCGCGAGGTCGGCGACGCTCGCGACGTGCTCCTCGGCGTTCGAGACCGCCAGGCCCAGGACGACGCGGACGGGATCGTTGTGCGGATGGCCGAACGCGACGGGATCGGCGAGGGTCACGACCGCCAACCCGCTCCGGCGCACGTCCGGTCCGGGTCGGGCGTGCGCGAGCGCGAGACCCGGCGCGATCACGATGTACGCCCCGAACTCCTCCAGCACGTCGATCATGCGGTCGGCGTACCCCGGAAGCGTCGCTCCGGACCGGGCGAGCGCACGCCCGGCGGCGCGGACGGCGTCGCGCCAGTCGGCGACGTCGACGCGCAGCACGATCGCGTCGTCGGGAAGCGGAGGGAGACTCATCGATGTCCGTTCGGAGGTGGTTCTGGAGTTCGGCTGGAGCGGTGATCGCGTGGCCTGCGGATGCACGCCGCATGGTTCTGGACCAGCGCAGTGGACCGGGGCCGGGAGCCGGCGCCGGCGGGCGGGGTCAACCCTCGTCGAAGCCGTCCTGGATCTGCTCGACGAGGTCCTCGCGGTCGTCGAGCGGGAGGAAGGCCGCCGCAGCGGCGTTGAGCTGGAACACCTCGAAGTCGTCGAGGTCGTACCCGAACGCATCGGAGAGCAGGGCGAGCTCGCGGGTGAGCGACGTGCCCGACTGGAGGCGGTTGTCGGTGTTGACGGTGACGCGGAACCCGAGCTGGTAGAGCAGGTCGAACGGATGGTCGACGAGCTCGTCTCCCCACGCCGCGATGGCTCCGGTCTGCAGGTTCGAGGACGGGCTCGTCTCGAGTGCGATCTCGCGGTCGCGCACCCACTGCGCGATCGGGCCGAGCGAGACGTACGTGTTCTCGTCGTCCTGCCGCTCGATCGTGAGGTCCTCCGCGAGTCGCACGCCGTGGCCGAGGCGGAGCGCACGCCCGTCGAAGAGGGCGCTCCGGATCGACTCGAGGCCGTCGGCCTCCCCGGCGTGGACGGTGACGGGCATGAACCGGGTCGCGAGGAAGTCGAACGCGGTGCGGTGCCGGCTCGGCGGGAAGCCCGCCTCGGCACCCGCGATGTCGAAGCCGACGACCCCGCGATCGCGGTGACGCACGGCGAGCTCCGCGATCTCGAGTCCTCGGTCGGCGTGCCGCATCGCGGTGATGAGCTGGCCGACGCGGATGCGGGAGCCCTGGCGCCGCACGTCGTCGACGCCCTGCTCGAGGCCCGCCTGCACGGCCTCCACTGCCTCGTCGAGCGAGAGTCCCCGCGTGAGGTGCTGTTCCGGCGCCCAGCGGACCTCTCCGTAGATCACGCCGTCCTCGGCGAGGTCGTTGACGAACTCGCGCGCGACGCGCGCCAGGCCGTCGCGCGTCTGCATGACCGCGGTGGTCACGTCGAACGTCTTCAGGTACTCGACGAGCGAACCCGAGTCGGACTGGTCGGCGAACCATCGACCGAGATCATCGGCCTCGGTCGCGGGGAGCTCGAACCCGACCTCATCGGCGAGCTCGATGACGGTCTGCGGCCGCAGGCCGCCGTCGAGGTGATCGTGCAGCGAGATCTTCGGCAGCGACCGGATGTCGGTGCCGTCTCCCTCGATCCGGTATTCCGTCGCGTGCGTGTCCACCCCACCACGATAGCGGCGCGGGCCGTCGCCGACGCAGGGAAATCCCTGCGTGCGACGGTTGGTCACGCAACGGACGTGCGCGTCGACGTCGCTAGCGTCCGATTCGCTCGGCGATCAGCGGCCCGCCGTCCTGCACGGCCGCTCCCGCGTCGCCGATCTCCCACGCCCCCTCGACGGATTCGAGGGCGCGCGCGAAGCGAGCGGGCTGGTCGGCGTGCAGCGTGAACAGCGGCTGGCCGGCGCGGACCTCGTCGCCGGGCTTCGCGTGCAGGTCGATGCCGGCCGCGTGCTGCACCGGGTCCTCCTTGCGCGCGCGACCCGCGCCCAGGCGCCAGGCGGCGATGCCGAACGACAGCGCGTCCTGCCGGAGGAGGACGCCGTCGCGATCGGCCGTCACGACGTGCTGCTCCTTGGCGACGGGCATGGGGGCGTCGGGGTCGCCGCCCTGGGCGCGGATCGAGGCGCGCCACGTGTCCATCGCGCGGCCGTCGTCCAGCGCCCGCTCCACGTCGGCGTCCGCGACCCCGGCGAGCTCGAGCATCTCGCGCGCGAGCGCGATGGTGAGCTCGCGCACATCGGCCGGCCCGCCGCCGGCGAGCACCTCGACGGACTCGCGGACCTCGTTCGCGTTGCCGATCGTGAGCCCGAGCGGCACGTTCATGTTCGTCAGGAGCGCCGAGGTCGCGACCCCGGCGTCCTCGCCGAGTTCGACCATCGTGCGCGCCAGCTCGCGCGAGCGCTCGATGTCCTTCAGGAACGCGCCCGACCCGAACTTCACGTCCAGCACGAGCGCGCCCGTGCCCTCGGCGATCTTCTTCGACATGATCGACGACGCGATGAGCGGGATGGCCTCGACCGTGCCCGTGATGTCGCGCAGCGCGTAGAGCTTCTTGTCGGCCGGGGCGAGCCCGGCGCCGGCGGCGCAGATGACGCCGCCCACGTCGCGCAGCTGGGCGAACACCTCCTCGTTGGAGAGCTCGGCGCGCCAGCCGGGGAAGGACTCCAGCTTGTCGAGCGTGCCGCCGGTGTGCCCGAGGCCCCGCCCCGAGAGCTGCGGGACGGCCACGCCGAACGAGGCGACCAGCGGCATCAGCGGCAGCGTGATCTTGTCGCCGACGCCGCCCGTCGAGTGCTTGTCGGTCGTCGGCTTGCCGAGCGCCGAGAAGTCCAGGCGCTCGCCCGAGGCGAGCATCGCCATCGTCATGTCGCGGATCTCGCGGCGGCTCATCCCGTTGAGGAAGATCGCCATGGCCATCGCCGACATCTGCTCGTCGGCCACGTAGCCGCGCGTGTAGGCGTCGACGAGCCAGTCGATCTGATCGGTGGACAGTTCGCCTCGATCGCGCTTGGTGCGGATCAGGTCGACGGCGTCGAAGGCCTCGACGGCGTTCATGAGCTCTCCCCTCGGTACTCGGCGAGCTGTCGCGGACCGAACGCGTCGGGCAGCACCTCATCGATGGTCTTCAGCCCCGAGACGGTCTCGAGCACCATGCCCTCGGCCGAGTGCTCGTAGAGGAGCTGGCGGCAGCGGCCGCACGGCATCAGGACGTTGCCGTGCCCGTCCACGCAGGTGAAGGCGACGAGCTTGCCGCCGCCCGACATGACGAGCGCCGAGACGAGCGAGCACTCCGCGCAGAGGGTCACGCCGTACGACGCGTTCTCGACGTTGCATCCGCTCAGGACGCGGCCGTCGTCGGCGATGGCCGCGGCGCCCACGGGGAACTGGGAGTACGGGACGTACGCCTTCGCCATCGCCTCACGGGCGATCTCGCGAAGGTGGCCCCAGTCGGTCGACTGGTGGTCGGTCATCGGTGACGCTCCTCGGTCAGGACTTGATGTAGGGCTTGCCGGCGGAGGCGGGTCCGCGGACCTTGCCGACGAATCCGGCGACGGCGAGGATCGTGACCACGTAGGGGAGCATGAGCATGAACTCGCTCGGGACCGGCGATCCGATCACGGAGAGCGTGTTCTGCAGGTTGGATGCGAACCCGAACAGCAGCGCGGCGAGGGTGGCCTTGATCGGGTCCCACTGGCCGAAGATCACGGCGGCGAGGGCGATGAAGCCGGCGCCTGCGGTCATCTCCTTGTTGAACGCGCCGACCGCACCGAGGGTGAAGAACGCGCCGCCGAACCCGGCGATCGCGCCGGCGAGGGAGACGTTCCAGAACCGGGTCCGGGCCACGTTGATGCCGACCGTGTCCGCGGCCTGCGGGTGCTCGCCCACGGACCGGAGCCGCAGGCCCCAGCGGGTGTGGAACAGGCCGACGTAGACGAGGGCGATGATGACGTACATCGCGTACACGATGAGCGTCTGGCGGAAGAACATCGGCCCGATCAGCGGGATCTCGGACAGCAGCGGGATCGGGATGCGCTGCAGGCGGGGCGGGGAGTTCAGCAGGGCCGCGTTCGGGGCCAGGACCTGGGAGAACAGGAAGCTGGTCAGTCCGATCACGAGGACGTTGAGCACGACACCGACGATGACCTGGTCGACGAAGTACTTGATCGCGAACGCGGCGAGCACGAACGCGACGAGCACGCCCGACACGGCGGCCGCGGCCAGGCCGACGATCGGGCCGAGCCACTGCTGCCCGATGACGGAGGCGACCACGGCCGAGGTGAACGCGCCGGCCAGCAGCTGGCCCTCGATGGCGATGTTGATCACGCCGACCCGCTCGCTGATGACACCGCACAGGGCGCCGAAGATCAGCGGCACGGAGAGGCTGAGCGCGCCGGCGAGCAGGCCGGGCAGCGGGATCACCGGGGTGCGGGCGCCCGCGGCGGCCCAGGTGAGGAACGCGACCAGGCCGAGCACGGCGAAGATCACGATCAGCCACAGCGGGACGGACCGCTTGGCGCGGACCATCGCCGCGGACACGACGGTGATCGCGGTCAGCAGGATGATGCAGGTCCACGTCGTGACCGGGCCACTGATCGTGATCTCGGGGATCTGGATCAGGTCGCTGCCCGTGGACAGGCGGAACGTCGCGTCGCCGCCGTGCCGGGTGGTGAGGAAGAGCACGGCGAGCAGCACGGTGATCACGGCGAACGAGATCGGCGCCTTCCAGCTGATCACGGTCGTGCTGTCGAGGGTCCGCTCGGTCGGAGCGGCGGTGGCGTGGTGCTGGCTGGGAGCGGTCACTTCGCCGCCACCTCCTCCTTGCGCGTGGTGCGGGTTCGCTTCTTGGGCTTGGCGCCCGGCTGCGGGAGCCGGAAGATCGCCCGCACCAGCGGCGGGGCTGCGATGAACAGCACGATCAGGGACTGCACGACCAGGACGATGTCGATCGGGACGCCCTCGGCGGCCTGCATCGCGAAGCCGCCGGCCTTGAACGCGCCGAACAGGATGCCCGCGGCCAGGATGCCCCACGGGTTCGAACCGCCGAGCAGGGCGACCGTGATCGCGTCGAAGCCGATGCCCGCGTCGATGCCCGAGGAGAACCCGGTGGTCACGGTGCCGAGGACCTGGTCCACGCCGGCCAGGCCGACCAGGCCGCCGGCGATCAGCATGCCGTACACGTACATGCGGTTGACGTTGATTCCCGCGACGCGGGCGGCCTTCGGGTTCAGTCCGACCGCGCGGAACTGGAAGCCCAGGCTCGAGCGGTCCAGGATCCACCACACCAGCACCACGCAGCCGAGGGACAGCAGGAAACCGAGATGCAGGTTGAACCCGGACCCGAGGATGTCGGGGAAGATCGCGGTGTCCTTCATCGGCGGCGTCTTCGGGTTGTTCGATCCCGGCGCCTGCAGCAGCCCGGGAGTGCGCAGCATCCACGAGACCAGGTACAGGGCGACGTAGTTGAGCATGATCGTCACGATCACCTCGTGCGCACCGGTGCGGGCCTTCAGCAGGCCCGCGATGCCGGCCCACAGGGACCCGGCGATGATGCCCGCGATCACGGCGACGATCATGTGCAGCGGGAACGGCAGGTCGAACGAGAACGCGACCCAGCCGGCGGCGGATGCCGCGAGCAGCATCTGCCCGCGACCACCGATGTTGAACATGCCGACCTTGAACGCCAGGCCCACGCCGAGACCGGCGGCGATCAGCGGGGTCGCGAAGTTCAGCGTCTCGGTCAGCGGCCGGATCCCGGACGCGAAGTCCGGACGGCGGAAGTTGTACACCGCACCCTGGAACAGCGCCGAGTACGCACCCGCGACGGAGTCCCAGATCGCGGCGAACGTGTCGCCCGGGCGGGCGAAGAAGTACCCGGATGCCGCCTGCACGCGCTCGTCGGTGAACGCGATCATGACCGCACCCACGACGAGGGCCAGCAGCACCGCGAGCACCGAGATGATCGCATTGCCGGTCGCGATCTGACGCAGCGCCTGCTGCCAGCGCGACGGCTCCTCGGGCTCGGGCTCGGGCTCGATCACGGGCTCGTCAGGTGGGACCTGCGAGCCGGTCTCGAGCGCGACGTCGGGGTCGTTGCGGTCGCTCATGCCGCGGCTCCTTCGGGGGTGGGGGCGTCACCGGACGGCGCCGGACGCTCGCCGGCCATCATCAGGCCGAGGACTTCGCGGGGCGTGTCGCCGGGCACGATGCCCACGACCCTGCCCCGGTACATCACCATGATCCGGTCGGCGAGGGCGGTGACCTCGTCGAGCTCGGTCGAGACCACCACGACGGGCACGCCCGCGTCACGTGTCTCGATGATGCGCTTGTGGATGAACTCGATCGAACCCACGTCCACGCCGCGCGTCGGCTGGGCGGCGACGAGCAGGTTCAGGTCGCGGCTCAGCTCGCGGGCGAGCACCACCTTCTGCTGGTTGCCGCCCGAGAGACGACCCGCCTTGGTCTCGATGCCGGGCGTGCGGACGTCGAACTCCGCGACCTTGTCCTTCGCGAACTCCGCGAGGAAGCCGCGCTGCACGTTCCCGGCCTTCACGAACGGCGCCCCGTCCGAGCGGTCGAGCATGAGGTTCTCCGCGACGGTGAACTCGCCGACCAGGCCGTCCTCCGTGCGGTCCTCGGGCACGAACCCGACTCCCGCGTCCAGGATCTTCCGCACGGAGTGCCTGGTGAGCTCCTGCCCGTCGAGCCGGATCTCCCCCTGCACGCGCGGCTGGAGGCCCACGAGCGCCTCGGTCAGCTCGGTCTGCCCGTTGCCCTGCACGCCCGCGACGGCGAGCACCTCGCCCTTGCGGACGGAGAAGCTCACGTCGTTGACGACGAGCTGGCCGATCGGATCGATCACGCTCAGGTGCGACACCTGCAGGGCCTCATCGCCCAGGGTCGGCTCGTCCTTCTGCACGGTCAGCTCGACCGCGCGGCCCACCATCAGCGACGCCAGCTCGGCGTTCGTCGCGGTCGGCTCCGCCTCGCCCACGACCTTGCCCAGGCGCACGACCGTGATCTTGTCCGCGACCTCGCGGACCTCCCGCAGCTTGTGCGTGATGAACACGATCGACGCGCCGGATTCCTTCAGCTGGCGCATGATCGCCATCAGCTCGTCGGTCTCCTGCGGCGTCAGCACCGCGGTCGGCTCGTCGAACACCAGCACCCGCGCGTCGCGCGAGAGCGCCTTGATGATCTCCACCCGCTGCTGCACGCCCACCGGAAGGTCGTCGACCAACGCGTCCGGGTCGACGTCGAACCCGAACCGGTCGCTGATCTCCCGCACCCGCTCGCGCGCCGCGGCCAGGTCGATGAGCCCGCCCCGATGGGTCTGCTCGTGACCCAGCATCACGTTCTCCGCGACCGTGAACACCGGGATCAGCATGAAGTGCTGGTGCACCATGCCGATGCCCGCGCGCATCGCGTCACCGGGCCCCTCGAAATGCTGCAGCTGGTCATCGAGGAGGATCTCGCCCTCATCGGCCCGGTACAGGCCGTACAGGACGTTCATCAGCGTCGACTTGCCCGCCCCGTTCTCACCCAGGAGGCAGTGGATCTCCCCCGCCTCGACAGTGAGGTCGATGTGGTCGTTCGCCACCAGGGAACCGAACTTCTTCGTGATTCCTCGGAGTTCGAGTTTCATGCCACCGATCCTAATGATCGCGCCGGGTTTCGCAGCGGTCGTGCGCCGAAGTGCGCCGATGAGCGTCCCGAACTGCTCAGATGTTGGCGGGCGTGCTCAGCAGCGCCCGATGAATATGACGAAGGGAGGCCGGTGCAGCACCGGCCTCCCTCCGCGAACGGCTCGGCTCAGCCGGCCAGGTAGGACTCGACGGTGATGTCGCCGTCGATGATCATCTGCTGGAGCTCGTCGAGCTTCGAGGACAGGTCGGCCGGAACCGCGTCCTCGAAGTCGTGGAACGGCGCGAGGCCGACGCCCTCGTTCTCGAGCGTGCCGACGAACGGGGACGGGTCGAACTCGCCATTGCCGGCGGCGAGGATCGCGTCCTCGACACCCACGTCGATCCCCTTGCGGATCGAGGTCAGCAGCAGGTCGCCGACCGACGGGTCGGTCTCGTACACGTCGGCGTCGACACCGAGCAGCATGATGTCACGGCCGGAGTCGCGGATGGCCGCAGCGCCCGACTGGTAGATCGGTCCGCCGACCGGGAGCAGCACGTCGATGTTCTGGTCGATGAGGCCCTGCGCGACCTGGCGAGCGGTGTCGTTCGCCTCGAAGCCGCCGGTGAACGAGCCGTCCTGCGCCTCGCGGTCCCAGCCGAGCACCTGGACGTCGGCGCCGTTCTCCTCGTTGTAGTACTCCACGCCCTGCGCGAAGCCGTCCATGAAGATCGACACGGTCGGGATGTTGATGCCGCCGTACGTGCCGACAGCGCCCGTCTCGCTCATGCCGGCCGAGAGGTAGCCGGCGAGGAACGCCGCCTGCGCGGTGTCGAAGATGATGGGCTTGATGTTCTCGGCGTCGGTCGTGCCGTCGAAGTCGGTGTCGACGGTGTCGTCGATCGAGACGTACTCGAGGTCGGGGTTCGCGGTCGCCGACTCGAGCGCCGCCGGAGCGAGCAGGAAGCCGACCGTCACGATGGTGTTGCAGCCCTGGTCGACGAGGCTCTGCAGGTTGGACGCGTAGTCGGTCTCGGCGGCCGACTCGACGAGCGTCGGCTCGACGCCGAGTTCCTCGGATGCGGCCTCGAGGCCCTCGCGGCCCAGCTGGTTGAACGACTTGTCATCGAAGCCACCGGCGTCGGAGACCATGCAGGGCAGGTAGTCGAGCGCCTCGCCGCCGTCGCCGTCGGTCTCCTCGGGAGCCGACGCGCAACCTGCGAGGAGCGCGACCGCACCGATGGTCGCGAGGCCGCCGACTGCCGCCTTCTTGAACGTGAACGTCACAGTGTCCTCCAAAAGACAGTGCACCCCGAACGATCGCGGGGACCGTGAGGTCACGTTACCCAATGTTTCGATCCGCGCCATCGGCCCCTCGACCCGCAGCGGTCAAAGGTTATGAACCCGCGACCTTCTGCTCATATGAGCAGCCCCGAGGCTCCCCCGAGCAGGGGACACTCAAGGCGCCGAGGGCGACTCCACGACGAGCTCGCCCGCGATGATCGCCTGTCGCAGACCCTCGATCTCGCCCTGCAGCCCCGGCGCCACGAGCGATTCCAGGTCGTGGTACGGCGCGATCTCGACGCCACCGTTCTCCAGTGTTCCGACGTAGGGGTCGCTCGTGAAGCTGCCGTCCTGGACCGCGCCGACGATCTCGACCATCGCCTGCTGCGTGTTCTTCAGGACGCTCGTCAGCAGGACGGGTCGGAACTCGGCGGGCAGCGTCTCGTACCCGTCGCTGTCGACCCAGATCACCGACGTCGAGCCGTGCTCGATCGCCGCCGCCGCGGCGCCCTCCCCCACCTGGCCCGCGACCGGCAGGATCACGTCGGCACCCTGGTCGATGAACCCCTCGGCGAGCACCTTGCCCTTGTTGATGTCCTCGAAGTCGCCCGTGAAGGAGCCGTCCTGCTCCTCCTTGTTCCAGCCGAGCACGCGGACGTCGCCGCCGTGCACCTCGTTGTACTTCGCGACACCGTCCACGAAGCCGTCCATGAAGAGGGTGACCGGGGGCTGGTTCCCGCCTCCGAAGGTGGCGACCACTCCCGTCCGCGACACGCCTGCCGCGAGGTAGCCCGCGAGGAAGGACGCCTGCGCGGTGTCGAACACGACCGGCTTGACGTTCGCCGCATCCACCGTCTCGTCGACGATCGCGAACGAGACCTCGGGGTTCGCCTCCGACTCGGCGAGCGTGGCCTCCGCCAGCTCCCACCCGACCGTCACCACGAGCGCGCATCCGGAGTCGACCGCCTGGCGGACGTTCGGCGCGAGGTCGGTCTCGCTCGTCGACACGAGCGCCTCCGCCTCCACGCCGAGCTCGTCCTCCGCCAGTTGCAGGCCCTCCCAGCTCGACTGGTTGAACGAACGGTCCTCGAGCCCGCCCGAGTTCGTGACCATGCGCACGCACCCGTCCGCGACGGCATCGCCGGCGCCCTCCGGCGCGGGCGCGCAGCCGGTGACGGCAGCGGATGCCGCGACGAGCGCGGCTCCGAACGTGACGATCCGTCGCAGCGACATCCGTCCGACCACCTTCCCGTGCCTAGAGCACGTCGTTCGATCCGCCGAGGCGCAGTGCGTCCACGACGGCCTTGACCCGTTGCGCATGCTCGCTCGTCGTCACGAGCAGCGCGTCGGGCGTGTCCACGACCACGATGTCCTTGACGCCGATGAGGCTGATCACGCGGTCCGACCGGCTCACGACGATGCCGCTGGACGCGTCGGAGAGGACCCTGGCGTGCTCGCCGAGGATCGCGAGCTCGCCCGACCGCCCCGCCGTGTTCAGCTTGGCGAGCGAGGCGAAGTCGCCGACGTCGTCCCACTGGAAGTGCGCGCGCACGACCGCGAGGCGGCCGCGGGCGGCGGCCGGTTCGGCGATCGAGTAGTCGATCGCGATCTTCTTCAGCGTCGGCCAGATGCGGTCGACCGCCGGCCCCCGGGCCTCGGGGTCGTCCCACACCTCGGCCAGCTCGACCACGCCGGCGTGGAGCTCGGGCTCGGTGCGCGCCAGCTCCTCGAGGAGCAGATCGGCCCGGGCGATGAACATGCCGGCGTTCCAGAGGTGGCGTCCGCCCTCGAGGTACTCGCGCGCGGTCTCGAGGTCGGGCTTCTCCACGAAGCTCGACACGGCCGTGACCGTGTCGGTGCCAGGGATGTCGAGGGGCTCGCCGCACTCGATGTAGCCGAACCCGACGGCCGGCTCGGTGGGCGTGATGCCGATCGTCGCGATGTACCCTGCGTCGGCGGCCGCGACGGCCGCCGCCACCGCATCGCGGAAGAGCGCGGACCCCGAGATGACGTGGTCGGCCGCGAACGAGCCGATGATCACGCCGGGCTCGCGACGCTCGAGGATCGCGGCGGCCAGGCCGATCGCCGCGGTCGAGTCGCGCGGCTCGCTCTCCAGCACGATGTTCGCGTCGGCGAGCTCGGGCAGCTGGGCCTCGACCGCCGCCCGATGCGCGCGACCCGTGACGATCATGATGCGCTGCTCGCCCGAGAGCGGCGCGAGCCGGACCCAGGTGTCGCGGAGCAGCGTCTGGCCCGACCCGGTCAGGTCGTGCAGGAACTTCGGCGCGTCGGCGCGCGAGAGCGGCCAGAGCCGGGATCCCACGCCGCCGGCGGGGATGACGCTGTAGAAGCGGTCGAGCGGAGCCTGTCGCATCCGATCAGGATAGCCGTGGGCCGCCCCGGACAACGGCGGGCGCCTCCCTCGCCACGACGGCGAACCGGACCACCCCCGCGAGCGCACTAGACTCGGACCCGGGCCATCGGTCCCGTCATGCCCGCAGTCGGGCGACGCACACCGTCAGGAGGGACGTCCATGTCAGCAACGACGACACGGACCCCGATCGCACCCGAGGAGCCGGCGAAGCAGAAGCCGGGCGGCACGCTCTATCGCGGCCGCGAGGGAATGTGGTCGTGGGTGCTGCACCGGATCACCGGGGTGGCGATCTTCTTCTTCCTCCTCGTGCACATCCTCGACACCGCGCTCGTGCGCGTGAGCCCCGAGGCCTACAACGCGGTCATCGGCACCTACCAGACCCCGATCATGGGCCTCGGCGAAGTGGCCCTCGTCGGTGCGATCGTGTTCCACGCGTTCAACGGCCTGCGCGTCATCCTCGTCGACTTCTGGTCATGGGCGACCCGCAACCAGAAGGTCCTCTTCTACATCGTGATCGCGCTCTGGGTGGTCACGATGCTCGGGTTCGTGCCTCGGCACCTCATGAACGTCTTCAGCCACTAGGAGCGCCGTGATGACCGTCATCGAATCCCCGCGCACCCCCGCTCGCCGGGCGCCGCGACGCGGCGTCAACCTCGAGAAGTGGGGCTGGATCTACATGCGCGCGTCGGGCGTCGTGCTCGTCGTGCTGATCTTCGGACACCTCTTCGTCAACCTCATGGTCGGCGAGGGCGTCAAGGCCATCGACTTCGGCTTCGTGGGCGGCAAGTGGGCCGACCCGTTCTGGCAGTGGTGGGACGTCCTGATGCTGTGGCTCGCGCTGATCCACGGCGCGAACGGCATGCGGACCATCGTGAACGACTACACGAACCCCGGCACCGTGCAGCGGATCCTGAAGGGCGCGCTGCTCCTGTCCACCGTCGTGCTGATCGTCCTCGGCACGCTCGTGGTCTTCACCTTCGACCCGTGCCCCGCAGGCTCGCCCGCCGAGCTGCTGCCCTCGTTCTGCCCCGCCGCATAGGAGACACGTGACCAGCGAGAACCACGTCGAGACGACGGTCGTCGACGGCGTCCACTACCACCAGTACGACATCGTGATCGTCGGCGCCGGCGGCGCCGGCATGCGGGCCGCCATCGAGGCCGGGCCCGGCGCGAAGACCGCGGTGATCTCCAAGCTCTACCCGACGCGCTCCCACACGGGCGCGGCGCAGGGCGGCATGGCCGCCGCCCTCGCCAACGTCGAGGAGGACAGCTGGGAGTGGCACACCTTCGACACGATCAAGGGCGGCGACTACCTGGTCGACCAGGACGCCGCCGAGATCCTCGCGAAGGAGGCCATCGACGCGGTCATCGACCTCGAGAACATGGGCCTGCCCTTCAACCGCACGCCCGACGGCAAGATCGACCAGCGACGCTTCGGCGGCCACACGCGCGACCACGGCAAGGCACCGGTCCGGCGCGCGTGCTACGCCGCCGACCGCACGGGCCACATGATCCTGCAGACGCTGTTCCAGAACTGCGTGAAGCTCGGCATCGAGTTCTACAACGAGTACTACGCGCTCGACCTCGTCATGACCGACGTCGACGGCGTCCGGAAGCCGTCGGGGGTCGTCGCCTACGAGCTCGCCACCGGCGAGCTCCACGTGTTCCAGGCCAAGGCCGTGATCTTCGCGACCGGCGGCTTCGGGAAGATCTACAAGACGACCTCGAACGCGCACACGCTGACCGGCGACGGCGTCGGGATCATCTGGCGCAAGGGCCTGCCGCTGGAGGACATGGAGTTCTTCCAGTTCCACCCGACCGGTCTCGCCGGCCTCGGCATCCTCCTCACCGAGGGCGCACGAGGCGAGGGCGCCATCCTCCGCAACGCCTCGGGCGAGCGCTTCATGGAGCGCTATGCGCCCACCATCAAGGACCTCGCACCGCGCGACATCGTCGCCCGCTGCATGGTGCAGGAGGTCGCGGAGGGTCGCGGCGCCGGCCCCGAGAAGGACTACGTGCTGCTCGACTGCACGCACCTCGGCGCCGAGGTCCTCGAGACCAAGCTCCCCGACATCACCGAGTTCGCGCGCACCTACCTGGGCGTCGACCCGGTGTACGAGCCGGTCCCGGTCATGCCGACGGCGCACTACGCGATGGGCGGCATCCCGACCAACGTCAAGGCCGAGGTGCTGAGCGACAACACGACGGTCGTCCCGGGCCTCTACGCCGCAGGCGAGTGCGCGTGCGTGTCGGTGCACGGCTCCAACCGCCTCGGCACGAACTCGCTCCTCGACATCAACGTGTTCGGCAAGCGGGCGGGCCGCAACGCGGTCGAGTACGTCAACTCCGGCGTCGACTTCACGCCCCTCCCCGAGGACCCGGCCGGCGACATCCGCCGCCTCCTCGAGATGCTGCGCGACTCGAACGGCACCGAGCGGATCGCCGCCATCCGCAAGGAGCTGCAGGACGAGATGGACAAGGGCGCCCAGGTGTTCCGGACGAGCGAGTCGCTCGACCACGTCGCCGAGGTGATCGCGGGCCTGCGCGACCGCTACCGCGACATCGCCGTGCAGGACAAGGGCAAGCGCTTCAACACCGACCTGCTGGAGGCCGTCGAGCTCGGGTTCCTCCTCGACCTCGCCGAGGTCGTCGTGGCATCCGCGCGCAATCGCGAGGAGAGCCGCGGCGGTCACATGCGCGACGACTTCCCGAACCGCGACGACGAGAAGTTCATGCAGCACACGATGGCCTACCTGTCGGGTGACGCGCACTCGTCGGTCGCCTCCGATCACATCCGGCTCGACTGGAAGCCGGTGACGATCACCCGATACCAGCCGATGGAGAGGAAGTACTGACGTGACGACCGCCACGCTCGAGAACACGTCGACGGGCTCGGCGGACGCCGCGACGCCGTCCTTCACCGTCACGTTCCTGATCCGCCGCTTCGACCCCGAGGTCGACTCGGAGCCGCGCTGGCAGGACTTCGACGTCGAGATGTACCCGACCGACCGGGTGCTCGACGCCCTGCACAAGATCAAGTGGGAGCAGGACGGCTCCCTGACCTTCCGCCGCTCCTGCGCGCACGGCATCTGCGGCTCCGATGCGATGCGCATCAACGGTCGCAACCGCCTGGCCTGCAAGACGCTGATCAAGGACCTCGACATCTCGAAGCCCATCTACGTCGAGGCGATCAAGGGCCTTCCCCTCGAGAAGGACCTCGTCGTCGACATGGAGCCGTTCTTCGCGAGCTTCCGCGAGGTGCAGCCCTTCCTGCAGGCGACCTCGGCGCCGGTCGCCGGCAAGGAGCGCGTGCAGTCGGTCGCCGAGCGCGCCCGCTTCGACGACACGACGAAGTGCATCCTCTGCGCCGCGTGCACCTCGTCGTGCCCCGTGTTCTGGACCGACGGCCAGTACTTCGGCCCGGCCGCGATCGTGAACGCGCACCGCTTCATCTTCGACTCGCGCGACGAGGAGGCGAAGGTGCGCCTCGACATCCTGAACGACAAGGAGGGCGTCTGGCGCTGCCGCACGACCTTCAACTGCACCGACGCGTGCCCGCGCGGCATCGAGGTGACCAAGGCGATCGCCGAGGTCAAGCAGGCCATCCTCCGCGGAACGCCCTGACGGATTCCCGCGGAGCGGAGGGGCCGGTGCGCGTGGCACCGGCCCCTCCGCCGTCTCCGCGGCCGGCTCCGTCGACCTCAGGAGCGGGCGCGGGGTGATCCGGCTCGCGGCATCCGCTCGCTAGGGTGAGTCCGTGAGCGATCGCGGACGGGGACGCGACGGCGGTTCCGCGCCATCCGACGGCGTCGTGCCTCCCGGCGCGGCCGCCGGCAACGGAGTACCCGCCGGACGGCAGCCCACGACCCTGCGCGTCCGCGACCGGATCGAAGCGGCGAGCGCGCCGATCCTGGAGCGCTTCGACGAGCCGATCTCCCGCGCCGAGCAGTTCACCCAGTGGGCGATGGCGCTCTTCCCGGTGCGCGTCTGGCGCCACTTCCTCGCCCGGAACGGCTTCCTGCTCACGGCGGGGATGAGCTACCAGTCGCTGTTCGCGGTCTTCGCGGCCATCTACGTCGTGTTCGCCGTCGCGGGGATCTGGCTGCTGGGAGACGAGGAGACGCTGAACGCGCTCCTGCTCCTCATCAACACCTACGCGCCCGGCCTCGTCGGCCCGAACGGCGTGATCAGCACC
This sequence comes from Agromyces binzhouensis, assembly GCF_004135055.1. Classification (GTDB taxonomy): domain Bacteria; phylum Actinomycetota; class Actinomycetes; order Actinomycetales; family Microbacteriaceae; genus Agromyces; species Agromyces binzhouensis. The sequence goes on from NZ_SDPL01000019.1 coordinate 15,904, forward strand.
GAGGACCTGCAGGCGGCCGCGACTGCGAGCACCAGCCTGTTCGGCTGGACCGGCGCCGTCGCCCTGGGCGGCCTGATCTGGACCGCCATCGGGTGGGTCACCTACGCGCGCATGGCCGTTCGGAGCATCTTCCTCCTCCCGAAGGACGATCGCGCGTACCTCTACCTCAAGGCGCGCGACTTCGCCGCGGCGTTCATGTTCGGCGTCGCCATCCTCATCGCCGCGGTCCTCTCGATCGTCGCCACGGGATTCCTCGACTGGCTGTTCGGACTGCTCGGCATCGACCTCACGACCGAGTCGGCCGTCGTGCGGCTCGGCCTGCAGTTCGGGGCGATCGTCGTCGTGTTCGTCATCGACACGCTCGCGCTCGCCGTGATGTTCCGATTCCTCTCGGGTGCGGAGATGCCGTGGCGACGCATGTGGACCGGTTCACTGCTCGGTTCCGCCGCGCTCAGCGTGCTCCAGATGCTCGGCGGATGGGTCCTGTCGTGGGCCGGGAGCAACCCGCTCCTCGCGACGTTCACCGTCATCGTCGCCCTCCTGCTCTGGTTCCGGATCGCGAGCATCATCATCCTCGTGGCGGCGGCGTGGATCGCGGTCGAGGCCGCGGACCGCAACGAGTCGCTGCGGCGGGTGTCCGCCGAGCAGCTCGAGGCCGAGCGCCGCCAGCGCGAGTACCAGGCGCTCCTCACGGCCGCGAGGATCCGCGTGCGGGAGGCACGGACGGCCGCCGACACGGCGCGCTGGTACGAGCGCGTGCCCACGAGCCGGCGGCTCGCGCGGGCTCGGCGGGATCTCGACCAGCTCGAGGCATCCGCCCCGCCGCCCCCGCCCACGAAGCCGCACCCGTGGCGGAACGGGAACGGCCGTGGGGGTGGGCTCGCCTAGGATCGTAGGCATGCCCTCCGCCTCCCCGCTCCGGATCGTCAGCGCCAACGTGAACGGGGTCCGGGCGGCGTTCCGACGCGGCATGGGCGACTGGCTCGCCGCAGGCGACGTCGACATCCTCGCGATGCAGGAGGTGCGGGCGTCCACCGACGACCTGTCGGCGCTCCTCGGCGACGAATGGAGCATCCTGCACGACCCGGCCACCGCGAAGGGTCGCGCGGGCGTCGCGATCGCGAGCCGCGCCGGCGCGCACATCCACCGCGTGGAACTCGGCGCGGAGGACCACGACACGGCGGGTCGCTGGCTCGAGGCCGACTACGAGGTCGGCGGCCGCATCGTGACCGTCGTCAGCTGCTACGTGCCCTCCGGCGAGGCCGAGACGCCGAAGCAGGTCGACAAGTACCGCTTCCTCGACGCCATGAGCGAGCGGATGTCGGAGCTCGCCACGCACGAACTCGCCGTGGTCGTCGGCGACCTGAACGTCGGCCACCGCACCCTCGACATCAAGAACTGGAAGGGCAACGTCAAGCGCGCCGGCTTCCTCCCCGAGGAGCGCGCCTACTTCGACCGCTTCATGGGCGCCGAGGGTGAAGAGGGCTACAACGCCGGCGCCGGGCTCGGCTGGGTCGACCTCGGGCGACGCTCCGCAGGCGAGGTCCCCGGCCCCTACACGTGGTGGTCGTGGCGCGGCAAGGCGTTCGACAACGACAGCGGATGGCGCATCGACTACCAGCTCGCGACGCCGGCGCTGGCCGACGCGATGGTGTCCTACGCGGTCGACCGCGCCGACGCGTACGACGAGCGATGGTCCGACCACGCGCCCGTCGTCGTCGACTACGCCATCTGAGACCGAAGGACCCCCACACCACGATGAACACCGCACGCCCCGTCGTCTTCTCCGGCATGCAGCCGTCGGGCGACTCCCTGCACCTCGGCAACTACCTGGGCGCCCTGGTCAACTGGGTCGCCCTGCAGGAGGACCACGACCCGATCTACTGCGTCGTCGACCTCCACGCGATCACCGTGACGCAGGACCCGGCGACGCTCCGCGAGGCGACCCGCCGCACGGCGGCGCAGTACCTCGCCGCGGGCGTGGATCCCGCAGGTTCCACCCTGTTCGTGCAGTCGCACGTGCCCGCGCATGCCGAGCTGGCCTGGGTGCTCGGCACGCTCACGGGCTTCGGCGAGGCGAGCCGGATGACCCAGTTCAAGGACAAGTCGGCGCGGTACGGGGCGGAGTCGACGACGGTCGGACTGTTCACCTACCCGGTGCTGATGGCCGCCGACATCCTGCTCTACGGCACCCACCTCGTGCCCGTCGGCGACGACCAGCGCCAGCACCTCGAGCTGACGCGCGACCTCGCGGGGCGGTTCAACTCGCGCTACGGCGACACGTTCGTCGTGCCCGAGGCGATGATCCCGAAGGAGTCCGCCCGCATCTACGACCTCCAGGAGCCCACCTCCAAGATGTCGAAGTCGGCGGCGAGCCCGAACGGGCTGATCAACCTGATGGACGACCCGAAGGTCATCGCCAAGCGGATCCGGAGCGCCGTGACCGACACCGAGCGGGAGATCCGCTACGACCCCCGGGCCAAGCCCGGCATCGCGAACCTGCTCGACATCTACGCGACGGTGACGGGCCGTTCGATCCCCGAGCTCGAGGCCGAATACGACGGCAAGGGCTACGGCGACCTCAAGAAGGACCTCGCCGAGGTCGTCGTCGAGCGGGTCGCGCCGATCCGGGAGCGCACGCTCGAGCTCATGGAGGATCCGGCCGAGCTCGACCGGCTGCTGGCGATCGGCGCCGACAAGGCGTCGGAGCGCGCGGAGCGGACGCTCGCGACCGTGTACGACCGGGTCGGGTTCCTGCGCCGGGCGTGACGGGCGTGGAGCGCTCCGACACGGCCGCCCCGGCGAACGACGACGAATCGGCCGGCGCCGGGCGCCCGGTCGTGCTGTTCGACCTCGACGACACGCTCATGGCGCACCGCGAGGCGGTCGCGTCGGGCATCGTCCTGCACCTGCGGGACCGCGGCTACGCCGCCGACGAGGCCGCGGCGCAGTCGCTGTGGCACGAGCTCGAGGAACGGCACTACCACGCCTACCTCGCCGGCGAGCTGACGTTCGAGGAGCAGCGGCGGGCACGTGCCGCCGAATTCGCCCGTGCGCACGGCGACCCGATCGACGACGAGTCGGCCGGCGCCTGGTTCGCGACGTACTTCGAGCGCTACCGCGAGTCGTGGGCGCTGCACGACGACGTCATGACCTCGCTCGACGCGCTCGAGTCGGCACTGCCGGGGGTGCGGTTCGGCATCATCACGAACGGCGAGCACGACTTCCAGCTCGCGAAGCTCGTGCGACTCGGCCTCGAGGTCGGTCATCCGGGTCGGATCGAGCACCTCGTGGCATCCGGCGCGGAGGGCGTGACCAAGCCGGATCGCCGCATCTTCCAGGTCGCGGTCGCGCGGTTCGCCGCGGGCGGCGCGGTCTCGGGCGCCGCGTACGTCGGCGACCGACTGCGGACCGATGCGATCGGCGCGGCCGAGGCCGGGCTGGTCGGGGTATGGCTCAACCGCTCGGGTGGGCGACCGGCCGAGCCCGAGGCG